>JABGTK010000006.1 GCA_018647265.1 Candidatus Neomarinimicrobiota bacterium
AACATCTTGCTAAACCCAATATTGCGTTTAGCGGGTTCAATCTTTAACTTATTATTGTGTTTTAACCGCATCATTATGCAAAAAGCCCAATTATTAGAATCCGCAAAACAAAAGCTTGTAATTCGTAATTATAGCAATCAAACTATTGCATCTTATTTGTCTGCTATAAGCCATTTTGCCAGCTGGCTCATTACAGTCAAAGTTACAAAAGTAAATGATGACGTTGTTGAAAAGTATTTATATAATTTAATACATACACAATCGCGATCTATTTCTTCCATGAAGCAAACAATTGCTTCGTTAAAATTTGTTTTTTCTGAAGTATTAAATAGGGACATTCCTTCTGCCTTAAACATTCGATTTCGAAAAGAAGAAAAAATTCCCGTTGTCCTCTCAGAATCGGAAGTAGCACGTATTTTGAATTCTGTGAAAAATTTAAAACATAAAACGATTTTAATGACAGTTTATTCATCGGGGATTCGTTTAAACGAACTTATTTCTCTCCAAATAAAAGATATAGATTTTGATCGAAATCTCATTGTTGTTAAAATGGGAAAAGGGAAAAAGGATCGCCAGTCTGTTTTGTCGAAATCATTGAAAATGGTTTTAAAGCGCTATTTGCTAGAATATCATCCGTCACACTATTTATTCGAAGGGCAAAAAGGGGGGAAGTATAGTGCCAGTTCTGTCCAAGCGATTATGAAAAAGGCAGTGAATAAAGTTGGCATTAAAAAGCATGCAACTGTTCATACATTACGCCATAGTTTTGCGACGCATTTATTAGAAAATGGAACAGATATTCGATTTATTCAAGAATTGTTAGGGCATAAAAGATTAGAAACAACACAAATATACACACACATTTCTAAAGTGTCATTCAACCGAATTAAAAGTCCATTAGATAGATTAAAAATCGATAAATAACATGTTTGAATTCATCACCAATTATTTCGTCCCCAAGACCAAAGAATCGGCCCAAATCTACCGAACAAAAATTGGTGTCTTTGAAGGTTGGGTTTCAGTCCTCGTTAATGGAATTCTTTTTGTTATAAAATTAGCGATTGGAATTATGGTGGGCGCCGTTAGTCTCATCGCAGATGCAGTCCATACTTTGAGTGATGTTATATCATCAGGTGTGGTTATTTGGGGATTTAAACAAGCGGAAAAACCTGCAGATGTTGAACATCCTTATGGACATGGGCGGGCAGAATATATTGCCACTTTAATTATCGCTATTTTGTTGGTAGTTGCAGGAATTGAATTTATTCAAGTGGCCATTGACAGAATTAGAAATCCAGAATTAGTATCTTCTGAATGGTGGATGGTTGTTGCTTTGGGTGTCACCATCCTTTTAAAAGAGGTAACAGCGCGATATGCAGAATTTTTATCGTCAAAGATAGCCTCGGGAACACTCCATGCCGATGCATGGCACCATCGTTCCGATGCAATTTCGAGTCTATTGGTGGTAATTGCATTGGTCGCCGGTAATTTTGGTTATCCTGCCGTAGATGGTTGGGCGGGATTGGGCGTTTCTCTATTTTTAATTTATACCGGTTATGAGATTGCCAAAGAGGCTGTGGATGATCTCATCGGTAAACCGCCTTCATCTGAAGAGGTGGAAACTATTCGCCAAATTGTTTTGGATGTGAATGGTGTATTAGGTGCCCATGATATTATTGTTCATAGTTATGGTCATGATAAATTTGTAAGCATTCATGTTGAGATTGATGCAATAAAATCCACCGGAGAAGCGCACGATATTTCAGAAGAAGTGGAGTCTCGGCTTGAAGCATCATTGGGCGTGGAACCTACCATTCATTTGGACCCAGTCCATCCCAATGATCCCCTTGTGCAGGATGTGATGAACCATTTATCCAGCATTACTTCCCAAGATGATCGGGTAACGGATTTTCACGACATCAGGGTGGTGAATACTGAAAATCACCAAGTTATTTTATTTGGGACTAATATGAAAATTGGGACAACTCAGAAGGATATTGTTGCTTGCAACCAAGGACTTGAAAAAAGTTTAAAAGAAAAATTTAATAACTATGAGGTGCAGATCAAAGTATCGCCTATGCACCGTTTTTGATCAGGATATTTCGCCAGAGTAAAACCGTTTTTCTTGGCCATTTACTTCTAATACAGCCGATCCTGTTTCACCCAAAGATTTAAAAATGCCATTGATCATTTCGTCCCCGTTATGAAAGTGTACCGTTTCGTTTAAATGGCCGCAAGCAGCTTCCCAATGGGATTGGATCGTTTTAATATTTTCAGGAAGTCCATCGATTAGAGGTTCTAGCGTATTTAATATTTCTGCTAAAACCCTTTCGCGCTGGAAAAATATATTGGATTGAATATGCATAGATGTGGCGGAAGTTTGGAGTGATTGGTCAAAATCATCCATGGTTTCATTCACATTGAGTCCGATGCCAATTACGGCTTGATTTAATTTATTCCCTTTTACTTTTGACTCACAGAGAATGCCGCCCACTTTTTTCCCGTTTAGGATAAGGTCGTTGGGCCATTTCAATTTTACATCCGTATTAAAATTCAACAGCGCTTTTTGAACGGCCAGTCCAGATAAGATAGGAAGCCAACCGGAAAGATTCGCATTTAAATCATGAAGAAGAATGAGGGAGAAGGTGAGGCTTTTATCAGCAGCTGCAAACCATTTACGATCGGCTCGGCCTTTGCCACTAAATTGATTGTCTGTAACAATAAGGGCACCCGACTGGGCGCCCTCAATAATAATTTCCCAAGCTTCAGAATTGGTGGATTCCAGCCGGGTATAATATTCAATCTGTTGACCAAATATCCTGGTTTTCAGGTTGGCCTGGACCAGGTTGGTAAACAACATGGTGTTTTAAGCGTTGGGGTCTAACTTTTCACGCAGTTTCAAAGTCATACCGGGATTTAATATACCGGCATTGGCTTTGATTGTTTCTTCATTATCCCAAAGAAGAATGATCCATGATTTTGCATCGCCATATTTATTCCCTGCGATATTCCAAAGATTGTCACCAGTCTGAACAGTGTATTCTGTATAAGTCGGTTCAGCTGTTTTTGCGGAGAGACGTTCCTTTTGAAGATTTAGAAAATGATAGGGAAATATGATATTTGGGTTTTCGCCAATTTCATTTTTATTCCATGCGTAGATCTGACGCCACAGGCGAAAATCGCCATATTCTCTTTTTGCGATTTTAATCAAAAAGTCGCCGGGCTCTATCATTTGCTTTTCCCATGCGAAATCTGGGAATAAAACTTCAGGGTCAACCTTAATTTCTTTTTTTGGTTTCTCTGAAACTATTTTTTTATCCTTATCAACATCGGCAGCAGGTCCGTGTTCCGGTATATCGGTTGAATTCGTTTCTTCAATAACTTCTGGTTTGGCAGCAAAAGTTGCTTCTTGTGGTGTTGGGAGTTCGGCACGTTTTACTTCACTAGAATTTTGTGTTGCATCTGTATCTTGGAGTTCCAGAGCCGGGGCCGTTTGTTTTCCACAGGAAACTATAAATAGGAGTGTTACGCTTGCGAGAATCTTTTTCATAATCTATGCCTTATTTTTTTAAAAAGGGATGATAACTAAGTAAGAACTTAATAATACTTAATTAGTTTAAACATGTTCCAAATTGAAATAATATGCTTCAAAACAGTGTTTTATTTTAGATGTAAGAAAAAATATATAAAATAAAAATAATGTTGATTTAGGTTAAAATTCTCCAAATTGGGATCGTAATGAATCTGCCACCTCACCTAATGTACATTCAGCGCGAATACAGTCAATAATGGCAGGCATTAAATTATTCTCAGAATTGGCTACGGATTGCAGCACAGTTAGCTTTGATTGAACGGAACCATTATCCCGATCTTCCTTAAACTTTAGGACGCCATCAATTTGATTTTTTACCGATTCTTGGTTGATTTCCTGAAGGTCAGATTCTGATTCATCATCTTCTTCAAAACTATTTACACCAACAATCTTATTGTCTTTGCTATCCACGGACTTCTGGTATTCATAGGCACTTTTACCAATCTCACTTTGAACCCATCCCGCCTTGATGGCAGAAATTGCGCCACCCATATTGTCAATTTTTTCAATGATTGCCAAAGCTTCTTCTTCTAAATCTGATGTGAGTTTTTCTATCACTTCACTACCACCCAGTGGATCTACAAAATTTGTAACACCCGATTCATGGGCAATCACCTGTTGGGTTCGTAGGGCCAATTTCGCAGAATTGTCTGTAGGCAATGCTAATGCTTCATCAAATGCATTCGTATGTAATGATTGGGTCCCGCCCAGAACCGCGGATAAAGCTTGAATTGTAGTGCGCACCACATTATTATCTACTTGTTGCGCTGTTAGTGTGGAGCCACCGGTTTGGGTGTGAAATCGGCATAGCATGGCTTTTTCATCTGTAGCACCAAAGCGATCTTTCATGATTTTTGCCCAAAGGCTTCGGGCAGCTCGGAATTTTGCTATTTCAGTTAGAAAATCATTATGAGCGTTAAAAAAGAATGAAAGCCTTTTTCCAAAAGCATCTACTTTTAATCCTTTATCTATGGCAGCCTGAACGTATGCAATTCCATTGGCGATTGTGAAAGCCAGTTCTTGGGCGGCGGTGGATCCCGCTTCCCGTATGTGGTAACCAGAAATGGAAATCGTATTCCATTTAGGGACATGATCTGCGCAAAATGAAAATACATCCGTTACCAGTCGCATAGACGCTTCCGGTGGATAAATGTAAGTTCCTCGTGCGATGTATTCTTTTAATATATCATTCTGAATCGTGCCGTGAAGTTTGTCCGGGGCGACGCCATTTTTTTCTGCAGACACAATGTATAAAGCCAACATAGTTGCTGCCGTGGCATTTATGGTCATGGATGTGGACACTTGATCTAGTGGTATATCCTTAAATAATCGATCTATATCCCGGATGGAAGAAATGGGGACACCCACTTTTCCCACTTCTCCTTCTGCCATGGAATGATCTGAATCATATCCTATTTGTGTGGGTAGGTCAAAGGCCACTGATAGTCCCGATACTCCTTGGTCTAGAAGATAACGATAGCGTTGGTTGGATTCTTCAGCAGAAGTAAATCCAGCATATTGGCGCATGGTCCAAAGCCTATCCTGATACATATTGGGATAGATGCCACGGGTGAAGGGGAATTGACCTGCTTTATCCGCCACTATTTCATTCCGCGATCTTTTTTAATGTTTTGATAAGCATCATTCACTGCTTTGAATTTTTCTTCTGCCAAACTGATGAGGTCTTTACCTAAGTGTCCCACTTTATCGGGGTGATATTTTGTAGCCATTTTCCGATAAGCTTTTTTTACGTCACTATCAGAGGCGGAAAGGTCTACTTCTAAGATGGTGTAATCAGAAAGTGTATCTCTAAAAAACATGGCCCGGATGGAATCAAAATCACCTTCATTAATATTTAGATAACGGGCGATAGTATGGATAACCTTCACTTCGTCTGGGTGGACATGACCATCCGATTTTGAAAGTCCAAATAATACATGAATTAATTCCAATCGGCTGGGGTGATCCATAGAACGGACGATTTGCCGGCACACATCCTTGAGTGGATAATCTTGTTTCACAATATCCTTGAACAGGGTCATAAAATCCCGAACTTGTTTTTGACTAAATTGCTTGGATAGGAATTGTTTTACATAATCCAGTTCAGATTTCAGCATTTGTTTGTCCGCTTTCATCACAGCCGAAAACAGAACCAATAAGGATACAATAAAGTCTCCCGGTTGGGTTTGAGGATAATCACTGGATTGGTAAGCGCCCCCATAGGTGCCGCTGGCTTGTGCTGACATCCCGGCCAAAGAATAACCGATTATGGCACCAATTGGACCGCCCAAGACCCATCCCAGGCCTCCCCACAACATTTTTTTACCGACACTCACGTAATTTTATCCTTTCAAGAGTTGGCGAAGTTAATACTATTTTCTTTGTCTTAAGAAAGCAGAAGAATCCAAAGTAAACGAATTATGGAAGTTTCAAAGAAAACAAAAGCAGCCCTTTGGTGGCATCGACTACGGAAAAAAAATAATTATGGGACCGATACCTTTTCATTGTCTCCTAACGGGAGGGGTGTCTACAGGTTCCTGATTATTCTCCCGGAACATACTACCCAATCAGAATTGGCAAAACGATTTGTCTTTTCCATGCGTAATGCTCTAGGTCCAAAGGATATTAATAAAGTACAGATTCTTGGCCCTGCTCATGTTGGTAATCTATTAAACTTAGAAGATTTTCGTGATTTTATATTATATACAGAGGCAGATCTAAATCGTTGGGGCCTCCCGGGAAAAAAGTTGAATTGGGCTTGCCAGCGAATCCAAGCGGATGCAGTTTTGGATTTGAATCAGGATTTTGCGCCTGTTTCCGCGACGATTTGTTCCGAGGTGAATGCACCATTAAAAGTGGGTTTTTATAGTGAAGAGGGAGAGGATTATTTTAATGTAATGATTCGTCGCCATGGAAGCGACTTGATGGAAAGTGGTTTTAAGGAAATATTTCAAATAATGGGAATACGATGAATATATATGTTTACGAAGATCAATCGGCATTGAATTTTGATCCGATTTCACTTACAAGGGCATCATTTGATATTCGGATTGGGGCTGAAACTTTCTTGGAGCGAATTCAGTCCATTTTTCCAGATGAAAAGATTTCTTTATTCGTAAGAGACGAATTAAAGGATGTAACCGCAGAGAGACACCCCGGTTTAGCTGTCAATCCAAATTCTGTTGAAGATGGCTTATGGCTTTTGGGAAATGTGATATGGGATGAAACTGCTGCAAGCTTATTCCAAAAAGAGGATATAGTATTTTATTCAAATCAAAATATCATCGGTGCAAATCTTTCAAAAAATGATGGAAATAAATGGATCAAAATGGGTGGACCAAATAAGACTGAACCACCTTTAGAAAATAAAATAGAGTTTGAAGCAGCTCATTGTCAATATCTTTGGAATATTTTGGGGCAGATTTCACAAACAATTTTTTCTGAGTCTCAGCAATTTCAAAATAAATTTAATGCGTCAAAATATCCCAATGCTGTTTTCATGAATGAAGAACAGGTATTTGTTGGGGATGCCACGATTCAACCTACGACATTGATTAATGCTGAAAATGGACCGGTAATAATTGATGATGGCGTATTGATTTATGGCCAAACTTATTTAGAGGGGCCATTATATGTTGGTCCCGGTTCCGTGATTAAACCATTTACCCAACTTAAAAATTCAATAATTGGTCCAGAATGTAAAATCGGTGGTGAGGTAGATACTGTTATTATTCAAGGGTTTACCAACAAGGTTCACGATGGACATCTAGGTGATTCCTTTTTGGGTGAGTGGGTAAACCTTGGTGCCGGAACCCAAAATAGTAATCTAAAAAATAATTATGCTTCGGTTAAAGTCCAGGTAAATGATAAAAGTGTAGATACAAAATCATTACACATTGGCTGCTTTATGGGAGACCATGTAAAAACAGCAATCGGTACCGTTATAAATACAGGAACCTTAATTGGGCCGGGAGCCATGATTGCGACAGATGGCTTTCCACCGAAGACGATTCGACCATTTACATGGTACGTAAATGGTAAACATCGAAAAGTAATGCTTGACAAATTCATTGAAACTGCATATCATGTAAAAGAAAGAAGGGGTCAAGAGCTCACAAATGGTGAAAAAACATTGCTTAAAAAAATGCAAAATAAGCGATGAATAATTGTTGCTGAGTGAATTGACTCCGATTATATTCGTGTCCCATTTTAGAGGAAAAAATTCATGTTAGAAGGCATAATCTGCCCTGTATGCGAAGCCACTTTGGATGAAGTGGATATTAAAGAATCACTGGTTTGCAAAAATTGTAAAACAGATTTAAAAGATAGAAAATTTCTGGACTTCCTAGAATTTCTCATGACCAATGGCATGGTAGAAGACTTGGATTTCTTTGATCAAAAGGTTTACAGTGAAGATGTAGAACGTCTTGAACCGGATGATGAAGAAGATGTTGATCCTGCTCAATTTGAGAAGAAAAAAGATATTTTCAGTTTATACGAAGGCGAAATAGAAATGTATAAACAAAAGGCCGAAGATGAAGAAATAAAAGGCTATGAAGATTTTGAAGGTATCGAAGAAGAGTGGGAAGATTTCAACCAGCGAGATTTCAAAGGATCAACCAAAAGTTCATAATCATGGAAGATAATAAGAATATTCAGCAAATTAATATTGAACTCTCTCAGGAAGTGAGTGAAGGAGAATATGCTAATTTTGTGGTGGTTACCCATTCACCGGCAGAATTTGTCATGGATTTTACTAAGATTCTTCCCGGCGTCACTAAGGCGCGGGTTCATTCTCGGGTGATAATGGCGCCCCAACATGCCAAAGCATTTTTAGCGGCATTGGGTGATAATATTAATAAGTTTGAACAGAAAAATGGTGAAATTACACCACCGGCCAATAATGGATTTGGTGAATATCCAATCACCCCCCCAGAAGGATCACTACCTAATTAGTAGAGAATCCACTTTGCGCCCCTTTTTAATTCCCTCATTTTAATTATAACCCACAGGCTGAGGACAGCCCAGGAAAGACCATAGCCTAGCAATCCTCCGAAAATAATATCGGCGGGATAATGCACACCAACATACACGCGGCTGAAAGCAATCATGGTTGCAATGGTGAAAAAGACTTTATTATAGCGCTCGTAGAAATAGCTGAAAACTACCGCTGCCGCAAACATATTGGCAGCATGAGAAGAAACAAAGCCGTACTTGCCACCTTTCCCCATTAAAACTCTAATTCCTTCTGTTAATTCATGGCTGGGTCTGAGGCGCTGAAAAAATGGCTTCAAGATTGAGGCAGATGTATAGTCCGCCAATCCAACAGAAACTATTAAAATCACTACGCAGATTTGTCCTCGACGACCGCCTTTTATAGCCAAATAGAAAACAATGAATAAAATTGGAACGGCCCAGATATTCTGATTGGTAATTATTGGCATTAAAAAATCAAAGATTGGATTGGCTGTAGTCGTGTTGAAAAAGTGAAAAATCGCCTTATCTACATTTATGAAGAATTCTAACATGGTGGAAATTAAGGTAAAATTTCTTTTAAAAAACACTTGACCGAGGAGAAATGCTGAGATAATTTTTCGTCTACTTATAGCAGGATTGTAACTAAAGAAGACTGGTTGTTCCCCCGCTCCCAGGATTCCTACAATCCTGCTTCTATTTTTAGAAAAAAGAAAAGGCCCCCGGTTACGGAGGCCTTTTTTATTTAGATTTGATATTTATAAAGTGCTTAAAATCGGGCATTGAGTTTTAGTGTAATGTGCCGACCTAATTTTGGTCCGCCAACAATTTCACGGTGGACATCGCCATTGAGATTATTAATATTAAGCAATAAGTCATATCGCTTACCGAAACGATATCCTACCATGGAATCCACAACCAGATATTGCTCAATAATCCCATAATGCACGCCGGCGGCCCATTCAAATTCAGGGATGTATCGAAATCCAATATTTCCGTGGAATCCTATTTCAGAATTATAAGCTAGCTTACCATTCACTTTAAACTTTGGTGCATTGATGGGGTCATAATCCCGTGTTAAGAAATTCCAAAAGCGTGTTTTACCCAAATATGAAAAATTAATATCTGCTGTAATCTGTGGCGTAATAAAGGTGTAAAAACTAGCATCCAATCCCCACAAACTCACGGCGCCATAGTTGATATTGGTCAACATTAAATTAACAGGATTATCAAAATCAACTGAGTCGTCAGACCACCAAGCACCCAAGGTGTCACCATTGGAAATGACCAATTCAGTACCCTTCCGTGCTGCGGGATCTTTATTCCACCAACCGCTTGGAATTATACTCCATTTAGATGATCCTCTTTCAATATAGTAGGCGCCAGGTATGCCATCGCCCCCATCTTTAATACCACTATGATTAGAAGTAGGAATGAATCCAAGTATAGCCGGATCGGGGTTATCTACAGAATAAAAGCCGTTGGACGTATCCAACACAACGGGAGTTACCCAGGTTAAATCACTAACAAAATCGCTGTATTTGCTATAGTAAAAATCGAAAGTGGCGCGAGTTCGTTCACCCACAAAACCAGCATAGCCAAATTCGTAAGTCCATACTTCTTCAGAACGAACGGGATCCAAATATTTATAATCTTCTTCATGAACAAAGGCATGAGGTCTGCCCAGAACCGCCGGTATAAAAAGTACAGATTTTTCTGGCATATTTGCCCATCGGAACTCAGATGGTGAACCATCCCGCACATCATACATCATAAGATTGCCATCGGTATTTCGGGTATAACCATAGCCATCTTTGTTGCCTCGGGCTTTTACAGGAAAGATGGAATATTGGGCCGCTAAAACATCCAAGTACAAGCCTTGAGATGATGGCGTATTAAAGGCTCTGGCTGCAGTTAATCGGAATGTTTGGTTGTCTTTAGGTTTCCACATCAATCCAAATTTGGGAGAAATCTGTGGGGAAAAATTAGCTGTCTCCATCGTAAGTGGATCAAGAATAAAGGGAATACCATTTTCATCCAGTAAACCACTGTGAAGATCGATCCGACCTGATATGATTAGCTCAAAATGATCGGAAAGTTTGGATTGGGATTGACCATAAAGACCGAATTCGTTGGTGACAAATAATTCATCCCACTCATCTATTTCTCCATCACCATCATTATCTTTTCCATCTTCGTCAAAACTAATTGGATTATTACCACCAGACCCATCAGGAAGTATCGTACCAAATGTTTTGGGCATGGTCCGTTGATAATCTCCACCCCAGATTAGTTTGGTATTGAGAAAATTGAAATCAAGATTGTGCTGGAATTGTAGATGAAAAAATTTGGACTGATCCCATACAACACCACCGGTTCTCATATTGCGTGTTGTACCAGAAATGCTTGTATTCAGGTAGGCCTGGGCAAACCAGTTTTTATAGATCCATCGAGTTTGAAAGAATTGATAGATCCAGTCATCGGCCAAGTAACGACCGATTCCTGTTATATTAATATTTGTTGCCTGGGCAAAACCATAATTTAAGCTGACAAAATGTTCCGGGGAGAAATCATAATCCATCCGCAAATCGAAACGGGTATTTTTAATGTCAAAATTGGGCATATCATCCACGCCATCATTATTGCGGTCCCGGATTATATTATCGGAACCAAGATAGGTCGTATCCACAATACCATCGCCATCACGATCTACTTCAATATCCCAACCCTTCCACCAAGCATTTCCATCTTCAAAATAATCATCCAATTTATCGCCATCGCCAAAATCATCATTTTGCCATTGATTATAATGGGCTGTTCTTTCCGCATGTTCAATATATTCCCAATCATGGGCAGAAAAATTGACCAAAGACACTTTATAGGCAAAGTTTCCTATTTGCTGGGAATGGCGAACTTGTGCTTTTGCAAAATTTCTTGTTCCGCCTGTAAATCCAATAACTGTACCCAGGGATTCTTGGGGACGTTTTGATATAATGTTAACCACACCTGCATGCGCATTAGGGCCATAGAGAGAAGAAGAAGGACCTAAAACCACTTCAATCTGTTTTACATCATCAGAGGTGAGGGGAATAACGTTGTAGGCGATTAATCGCAGGGAGGGGACATTGGCCATCCGTCCATCTGTTAATGTGAGTAAACGGCTACTAAAGCTTGAATTAAACCCACGAGCGCTCAGATTGTAACTGTCTAGTCCAGAAGCAGTAAAATCAACTCCTTTTATATTTTTGAAATAATCCCCCAAGTTGGGATTGCTTGCATTACGAATTTTTAATTCTGATATAATGGAAATAGCTGCAGGAGCATCGGTAATTTTTTCCCGTTTGCCGCGACTGGCTGTAACCACATATTCTTGTAGCTGAATAGCAGAAACAGAAAGTTGAACATTAAATGTATTTGGGCTCTGGGTAGAAATATTGATTTTTCCCTTGAACTCACTATAACCGATATAGGTGACTTTAATATCGAAAGGTCCTTCAGGAATTTTCTTAATAGTATAATGGCCGTTGAAGTCCGTAGCGGCACCTGTATTTAAACCAGAACCGTTAATGATTACATTAGCGCCAATTAAGGGATTACCAGTGTTTTTGTCGGTAATTACACCTGTTAAACTGGTTTTTTGGGAGAAGGCAAAGATAACGCTTAATAGAAAAATGGAGATTATTTTTTTCATCTGTGTCCTATTCTGTTTATCTTCAAAAAAAAAATAGGGGTGATCCAAAGACCACCCCCACCTCTATGAACGATACACTTGCGAGGCATCAAAGAGTAATTTTATTCAGCAGCTGTCCACTGGGATTCGAATGAGATTGTTTCATCCACCGGGATACAAACACCACTTTTGAGTGTAAATCTCATTTTACCACCGGATGCAGTGGCCAATCCTGCTAAGGCAAAATCGCCAGCACTGTCATCTGTTGGTACAGGCTGTGCTGGATTTGAGCTATTAACCAACATGGCGTAAGGTATGCCAAATGCGGATACGGTACCACCACTGGCCAAGTTGTCATAATGCATGTAAGCGACCATATCTGCAGGTGTAATATTTCCATCACCATCAAGGTCCGTTAATGGATTTTTAACATCGGTTACTTTTAAGGATGTTTCAGCAACAATATTGAAAGCATACCATGTTAAAAAGTTGCCCCACGAAGCGAGTTTGCCACTTGGATCATAGATATAGGCTTCTTTTGTTGTAACAAGAGCACCAGTTGCATCTTTATCTGCGTGGGGATCTTCAGCAATTGTGAATGCATCAACAACGGTATTCCGTGGTAATGCGTCAATACCTGAGATTACACGGTCATCGGCTTCGCTCCATGAATCCATCACTTCTGTGTAGCGGGAGCTGTGAGCGTCGCGATCTAAAAAGTCAATCGTCATTGTGCCCGCATCACCATCCACGGTAAGTGTTCCATCCGAGAAGGGGGGAAGCACTTGTTCAATATCGACTGCTGGCGCAAGGGCCACTTGATGTTTGCCGGTACTGTAATAGTCAAATGTGACCGTATAGTCACCCTGGTCGTTGATCTGGGGAACAGTTAAATATGGTGCACAAGTTTCTGTATTCAGACGAATGGAAGGATAAGTACCGGTAATTTTATAGGTACCCGGTTTATCCTTGCTGGGTGCATCGTCAAAAACACCTTTCATTGATATGCCGTAAGCAGCGAGTGCTGCAGTATTTAAATCATTGGTTCTTGGGAAGCCCGGTGAATTATCGCCCGCTTTCCAGGATGCCAGATCTTGACTCGTGGCGCCAGCTACCATAGCCGCATCTGCGCCAGTGGCTGCGGCAAAACCTGCAGCATCATTCCATGAAGCTACCAAAGTGTAAGCATCAGCAGAATTCGCCACGCCATCTTTGGTCACAACAGTTCGGGAGTAAGTTCCTTTAAGACCAGATAAGGTCCAAGTTCCTACCACGTCACCAAAAATTGGGGGATCTTCATCTTTATCACAGGCAGAAAAGACAATCATTCCTGCAAGTAGAATCGAGGATGTTTTAAAGAGTTTTGTTTTCATAATCTATCCTTTTGAGTATTCGTTCATTTTATATATTGTTAATTACTATTGCCAATTTCAGTATTACCTCGCAAGAGTTACTGAAATGCATGTTCAAAAGCTACAGCTTTCCTATACTGTGGTCAAATCTTTTTTTATAGGGAAATTTTAAGATTATTATCTACGAGTAAGCCATCTTTTCAGCGACCATAAAAGTATGATTATCCCTAAGAAAAAGAGCAAATGGCTAAAGATGAAATTCATTATGGTTTCCATACATTTAATATAAGAACCGTATGAAAAATCTATTACACAAATTAATTAGTCCAAAATTAATCTACTTTTCATGACTAACTCATTGTTTGTGTAAAAATTTGTCCCTTGGGGGAAACATTGTTCATTCTTTATTATCTCAAAAATTGGTGGTGCAAGATTGTAATAGACCGACCAGTCGGTTTATAGCTTGAATTTTCCTCGGCATTCAACATAACTTTAACTAAAATTAAATGGTCTTTTTAATACCATTATTCATATTCACAGGAAATTAATACCATGAAAATTGCCGTTTTAGTAAAACAAGTACCCGGGTCTGAATCGCCCCTGCCCATCCAATCTGATCAAAAATGGGTGGATGAAGGTGCTGTTGCCTATGTCATGAACGAAAGTGACAATTATGCATTAGAAGAAGCGCTCCAGATCAAAGAAGCCAATGGCGAAGGTGAAGTGGTAGCAGTTAGCCTTGGTCCGATTCGAATCCAAAAAGTCATTCGGGAAGCTTTGGCTAAAGGTGCCGACAGGGCTATCCATATTCAAATGGAAACGGCCGGTGCCGTTGACCCTCTTACCACGGCAGGATTGTTTGCGGATGCATTAAAAGCAGAAAATTTTGATTTAATTTTTTCAGGTCTCCAGTCCGATGATGTGGGTATGGGGCAAACTGGTGTAATTCTTGGTGAAATGATGGGGATGGCTACTGCATCCTTAGCCATGGCAACTGAGGTGGGCGATGGTAAAATTAAGGTGAAACGTGAGCTGGAAGCAGGGTGGTTTCAATGGGTGTCCCTCTCGCTACCTGCAAGTGTAACTATTCAATCAGGGTTGAATACGCCAAGATATCCGTCATTAAAAGGTATCATGGGCGCCAAAAGAAAAGAGATTAAAGTGGTGGAGTCGAACGCCGGCGATGGTAAGCAATCTCTTGAAAAAGTTTATGTACCTCAAAGTGAAAAACAGACCGTTATGATCGAGGGAACTGTGGATCAAATGGTAGAAAAATTGATCGACACATTCCGTAACGACATTAAAGTATTATAGGGGGAATCATGGATATTTTAATCATACTTGAAGACAGTAATGGTAAAATTCACCGCATGGGATTAGAATCTATTGTTGCGGCGCAAAAAATGGCTAGTGGATTGGGCCTCACAATGGGCGCTGTTGTTATGGGCGCCAATGGAGACGCTTTAGCCAACGAAGCTTCCGCATATAATATAGGAGAAGTCATTAAAGTAAATGATGACCTTTTAGTATCATATTCATCCGATGGTTACGCTGAAGCGGTAAAACAAATAATTGAACAGGAAAATCCAACATATGTATTGTTTGGCCATACCTACCAAGTTCGGGATTTTGCCCCAAAAGTCAGCGCTAAATTGATGAAACCGTTTCTAGTAGATAATGTGGCTTTTAGCACCGATGGTGGCAAAGTTGTTTTCACGAAACAAATGTTCAATGCAAAATTGTTCTCTGATGTTACCCCAAATGGTGACGGCCCATATTTGGTAAGTTTTCAATCAGCTGCATTTTCTGCAGATAAGATTGAAACTGGATCGGCAGCGGTTAGAGATGGTTCCATAGCCTTAGACGCATCCATGATCAAGACCGAATCAGAAGACCCATTCCAAGAAGAAGCTGGCGGCGTGGACCTTACATCGGCAGAATTGATTGTTTCCGTCGGAAGGGGAATCGGGAAGGAAGAAAATATTCCATTAGCACAAGCATTAGCTAAAGCATTGGGTGCCGAGTTGGCATCCTCTCGACCGGTGGTGGATGCAGGATGGTTACCATCTGCACATCAAGTGGGTAGTTCGGGACAATCGGTTTCACCCAAAATGTATTTGGCCTTAGGCATATCCGGTGCAATCCAGCATGTGGTTGGGATGAAAGGATCTAAGAATATTGTCGCCATCAATAAAGATCCGGAAGCGCCCATCTTTGAGATTGCTGATTATGGTGTAGTTGGAGATGTCTTAGAAATTGTACCCAAATTGACTGAAGCATTGCAGTAATAATCTAAATGCTCTCAAATCTCGAACGTATCCTTTTTGTAATACTCGTTACCGTCTCTATGGGACTTGCGTGGGTTACTTTTCGGCGTATGTTCAAGGTTATCGGCCGTGGATCTAACCCCATTGATTGGGCAAAAGCTCTTGCCAACTGGCCAAAAGGATTATCCGTATTCTTAAGCCAAAAAACCCTTTTTAAAACGAGACCGATTATTGGTGCCATTCACGCCGGCGTAGCTTGGGGGTTTACGCTATATTTATTGGTGAATGTGATTGATGTCCTCTATGGCATGGTTCCCGGATTTCACTTTTTCCCCAACAATATTATTGGGGATATATACCGATTTTTCGTAGATATTTTTAGTATGATTGTCATTATTGGGGTGGTTATGTTTGTGGTCCGACGATTTATCACGAAAGATGAAAGATTGGTCACTAATGAACCAGTTCTCTTGAGTGAATCTGCCCGAAAAGGAATTAAACGAGATTCCTTTATTGTAGGTGTATTTATTATTCTTCATGTTGGTTTTCGATTTGTGGGCGCCTCATTTGAAGTGGCTATCGAGGGTGCCGATTGGAGCCAGCCCGGCGCAACACTTTTAGCTTCTGCATGGGGCGGACTGTCACCTGAGTCTCTTGTCTTTGGTGAACACTTAGGTTGGTGGATGGCATTAGGTTTAATCTTGGGATTCATGCCTTATTTTCCTTATTCTAAGCATGCCCATTTATTTATGGGTCCCCTGAATTATATGGCCCAGGTCGATCGCAAATCACCTTCAACTTTGGAGCTCATGGATCTGGAAGATGAAGATGCGGAACAGTTCGGCGCGGCGAAAATAGAACATTTACCACAAAAACAACTTTTGGATGGCTATGCATGTATCATGTGCAATCGCTGCCAGGATGGGTGTCCCGCCTATCAAACGGGAAAAGAACTTTCACCTTCTGCCTTGGAAATTAATAAGCGATATTATTTTAATGAAAATGTGAAAGAGTTTTCTGAAGGTGCCGAAAGTATAGATAGTCTTTCAAAATGGATGCTGTCAGAAGAGGCGGCATGGTCCTGCACAACATGTGGATTCTGTATTGAAGTTTGCCCTGTGGGGAATGAACCAATGGTAGATATCCTCCGCATGCGCCAAGATTTGGTTCTCATGGAGAGTAATTTCCCTCGGGATGCAATGGAAGTATTTGATAAGATTGAGAATTATGGCAATCCATGGGGTATGTCTCCCCAGGATCGTGAAAAGTGGACCGAAGGAATGGAAGTCCCGAAAATGCGTGATAAAGGATCGGCAGAATATTTATACTGGGCGGGCTGCTCCGGCGCTTATGATGACCGGGGAAAAGACATTTCGAAATCCGTAGCAAAAATTATGAACAAAGCGGGGGTGGATTATGCCATCCTTGGGAATGAAGAAACATGTACTGGTGATTCAGCCCGACGAATTGGGAATGAGTATTTATTCCAGATGCAGGCCACGCAAAACATGGAGAATTTTGAAAAGTACGGCGTAAAGAAAATTGTTACTCAATGTCCCCATTGCTTAACCACATTGAAAAATGATTATGGTGAAATGGGCGCCGAACTGGAAGTTATTCACCATTCTGAATTCATTGCTGATCTGATAAAAGAAGGGAAAATCAGTCCAGATAATTCTTTAGAAGAGGATGTAACTTTTCATGATGCTTGTTATGTAGGACGCCATCATGGGGAATACGATGCGCCAAGAGATGTGCTTAATTCTGTTATGGGTGACAATGCCAAAATTGTGGAAATGCCACGGAATAAAGAACAGAGTTTTTGTTGCGGTGCCGGCGGTGGCAATATGTGGTACGAAATCGACAAAGGTAAAAGGATCAATGTGGAACGATTTGAAGAAGCAATCGAAACGGGGGCCAAAAAAGTAGCCACATCCTGTAATTTTTGTATGATTATGATGGAAGATGCTCGCAAGGTTACGGGCCAAGATGAAACCATGGTAGTTTTCGATATTGCCGAATTGGTTGCCGATCGCATTTAAATTTTATCGCCATCATGGCAAACAATAATCACTTTTATTTTCCCTTTGAAAAAGGAATAAAAAACTACGATTCGGAAACCATTGAGAATCTATCCGAATATGAAAAATATCAATTGTCATTTCATCCGGAACGACCCAAATATTTAGACTATTTATCTATTTTTAATAACCCAGAGGAATGTCTTAAGCGTGATATATTTGGCGCCTGTTTAATCCAGGTACACAGGGCAGATTTTAATGAAATTCCTGTCATGCTTATCGGCCAACAAAGTGGGCCAACATCCGATTATAAAAAATTCCAAAATATAGTGTCTGATTCAGAATTGGTCCGCAGTTGGAACCATGGTATGCCTACTCCCGCCAGTTATGAAAAAGCAATTGAAGCAGTAGAAATCGCCAATACAGAAAATCGGATAATAATAATTTTTGTGGATACACCCGGTGCTGATCCTACGGAAGAATCAGAAGCAGGTGGTATTGCTTGGAAGATTGGGGGAACAATCAAGGCATTGGTGAATTCTAAAATGCCTACAATTTCTGTCATTATTAATAGGGGATGCAGTGGGGGCGCGATTGCATTAACTGGAACAGATATTACTTTAGCCATGGAAAATTCAACATATTTGGTGATTTCGCCGGAAGCTTGCTCGTCTATTTTATTTCACGACCGCCATCATGCCAACGAGGCAGCAGAGATTAGCCAAATTACTTCTAAAGAAGGGTTCACTCATGGCATTGTAGATAAATTGATTGATGAACCTGAAGGACCGGCCCACCGTTATCCACAGGAGTCCATAAAGTCTTTGAAAAAAGTATTGGCTAAAACTATTCAAAAATTGAATGGGTTGTCATCGGAGGCGGTTTATGAATTTAGAATAAATCGCTGGGCCAAAATGGGACATTGGGTAGAAGGTGCGCATATTGAAAGGCAACGTAAATCCCGCCTGCCCACATCAAATTCAAATGGGTATATCAAACGTCATAAAGGGTGTAGAGATAACAATGGAAATGGGATATTCGATCCGGTTTCTTTAAACCAACTATCCAATGATGATTTTGTTTGCAATATTTGTAATCATCGTTACATCCGCCTTTCCGCTTGGGACTATATAGACCTCATACTGGATAAAGGATCATTTGTCGAACATCCAGAAACAGCATCTGTTTTAGATAAAGATATATTGAATTTTCCCGGCTATAAGGAAAAATTAGATTCGGAGCGAGTGAAAACAGGTTTGCCCTCTGCCATGATCACCGGAGATGGAAAGATCGAAGGAAATGATGTGGTGTTTTGTGCAAATGATTTTGGATTCCTTGGCGGCTCATTTTGCATGAGTACTGGTGAAAAGATTTGGCGTGGAGCTGAAATTGCTATAGAGAAAAAAGTGCCCATGGTTATCCAGGCCTGCGGTGGCGGTGCTCGCATGCATGAAGGATGTTCGTCCATGGTTAGTATCCCCAAAGTACAACTGGCCATCACTAGGGTAGAACGAGCTGGGTTAAAAGTTATAACAATAATTACCGATCCGACACTTGGGGGAGTGGCCATCGGCTATGGATCGAGGGGCATTCGACTGTTTGAGTCCGGGGCTGGGAATATTGGATTTTCAGGTAAAAGAGTCGTGGAACAATATGTGGGCCATCCGGTATCAAGGGACTTCCAAAAGACTTCTTGGCTGGCATCATACGGCCATGCAAATCATGTTGTTAAATTGGGAGATCTTCGTGGAGAAATCAATAGAATTTTATCGAAATAAATATCTGATAGGGATTGAAGGTAGGCATAAAAAAGCGTTAAGTTTCTTGACTTTATTACACACTAATTGAACTGATTTATGATAAAATTCATTATTACTTTTTTAATTTATACCACAATACTGGCGGGGGCCTCATCAACAAAAAGAGGTATCGTAGAAGATTTTACCCAATTGAAATATAAGGTGGCTATGGCCACTCGCACCGAAAGTCCCCCTGTGATCGATGGAATTATCGATGATGATTCATGGCAAAATGCTATGCTGATTGACGAATTTATTCAGTATGAGCCTTATAATCTTGAAGCACCTACCGTACAAACGGAGTTACGCGTTCTTTATGATGATAATTATCTTTATATCGCATTTAAAAATTATGATCCAAAACCGGAAGAAATTATGGGGAGGTTATCCCGTAGAGATGATTGGATGACCGGGTTTGATTTTAATGGAGATTGGGTTGGTATTGGTATTGATTCTCGCAACGATGACAAAACTGGGTATTGGTTTGCCGTTAATGCGGCAGAAGTTCAGATTGATGTTGTTATCTCTGGAGATGGCTATGATGGGTTTGATAGAACTTGGGATGTGATTTGGGAAAGTAAAGTAACTCGCCATAAAGAGGGTTGGTCCGCTGAGATTCGAATACCGTTTAATGTATTTCAATATAGTAAAGATAAAGTTCAGGAGTGGGGCGTATCATTTCAGCGTGGTTATTATGGAAACCAAGAAGAAATTCAGTGGCCCGGCCGTGCCCTTGGTGCCAGGGGCATTGTCCCCCATTATGGTATATTGAAAGGAATTGAAAATATTCCCCAACCGAAACAATTGGATATAATGCCATATTTATTGGGAGGCCAGACTAGGAATGGCACCACAGAAAAAACAACCAATTATGGTTTAGATGCTCAATATACATTATCATCCACTTCAACTATGAATCTTACTTTTAACCCTGATTTCGGTCAAGTTGAGGCGGACCCATCCGTATTGAACTTATCAGCATTTGAAACGAGATTATCTGAACGGCGCCCCTTTTTTGTTGAAGGTGCCGCATTTTTTAAAAGTCGTTTGAATTTGTTTCACTCTCGTCGTGTGGGACAAAGTCCCAGTTACTATTACCCAGAAAAGGGTTCCATTGTGGATCAACCAGACGCAACAACCATTTTAGGTGCTACTAAAATTCTGGGTGAAACAGCTTCCGGATTGAAATATGGTGTTATTGAAGCTGTAACCAATAGAGAATATGGTACCTGGGAATATGACGAGAATGGCAAAACGGTTCGCGACCAATTTATGATTGAGCCATACACCAATTATTTCATTGGCCGTGTAGAGCAGCCCATTATTAATGATGTATCTACAGTTGGTTTTATGGCAACGGACCTTCGCCGACAAGGTGGTGACCCGACGAGTGCGTTCAACATGGACTGGCGGATGAAGTTTAAAGACAATAAACTTTTTTTTAATGGGCAGGTGGCTCATTCAAGAGCGGCGGGCGATCCGGGGATGGCCGGTCGCTACAGTCTTAGTTATCGGGATCCTGTTTGGTGGGAAATTATGACTTGGGGCGGTTACTCCGACAAAAATTTTGATGTGAATGATATGGGTTTCATGCGCCGGAATAACAGTTGGGACTGGGGTCTAAGGGGTAAAATCCGCCGAGATGTTCCAAAAGGAATTTTTCTGAAACAAGAATTATCATTAAGAGTGGGTGCTCGTGGAAATAATGACGGATTAATCACCAGTAAAGATATTGATTTTGAGCAGGAAAATACCTTTATGAATTATTGGAGTACCGGCATCAATATTAATTTGAGTCCTGATGTTTATGAAGATGATGATCTATTTAGAGATTCCCGCGCGATGGTGATTAAAGATGAAGCATGGCAATCATATGAATTGGGGTTTTCTACGGATCGGAGAAAACGAATCATCCTAAATCCAAGTATTGGATATACCCATGGCAAAGTTCGTGGATGGGGACATAGCTATAACATGAGGGTGATGATTCGCCCAACGGATTATATCAATTTTACTATAATGACTCATAATGGTGATCACCCCAGTGCTATGCAGTGGGTGGGAATTGAAGAAGATTCAGTGCGAACTAATATCATTTATGCCACCACAGAACAAACAATGCAGAATATTAACTATCGATTCAATTGGGCTTTCTCACCTACAATGACCTTTGAAGCCTTTTACCAACCATTCAAAATTGATATGGATTATGTGTCCTATAATCGTTTATTAAAAGAAAAAACGAACAATGTTGAACCATACAATTATGTTGGAAATGAAGATTTTAAAATTGATAACCAAGTGGGCACATTCGTGTTTCGTTGGGAATATTCACCGGGGAGTTTGCTCTACGTTGTATATAATTTAAATGACAATAATTACTTTTCTTCTGAGGAAGAGAAGTGGTTTAAAACTAAATCAAATTCATTATTTATTAAACTGAATTATTTTTTTCAAACTTGATATTTAGGAACTGATTTAGCGGTTTATTTAGACAAATCGACTAAATCAATTCCCAATTCTTTGGCGTGTGCCATGATTCTTTCATCACGATAAAATTCACCAAAATATATTTTATTAATGCCAGCGTTGGCAATTAGTTTAAAGCAATCATAACAAGGTGAGGCTGTCACATATATCTCACTATCCTCTAACCGAACACCATGACGTGCCGATTGAACAATAGCATTCGCTTCTGCATGTATCGTCCGAACGCAATGGGTGTTTTCCATTTCATGTCCCGCTTCGTCACAATGAGCTAATCCACGAATGGAGCCATTATATCCTGTAGCTAAAATCGTTTTCCCCCTCGTAATAACTGCACCCACATGCTTCCGATCACAAGTGGATCGGGTGGCGACTTCTCGGGCGATATTCATGAAATACTGTTCCCAACTAACCCGTTCGCTCATTTTACTTAATCTCCAAAATTTTATACATTTTTCATTCGTTTCGGATAAATATTTTTACTGCAGACCTTAGTTCTCCGAAATAAATCCGTTCTACATATTGGGTCAATTGGGCCGTTAAAATTAAAAAGGCCCAAGTAGGGATTGGTACCTCTGAGCATCCCTTTATGAGAACTCTCTTATTTGTATATTGGGACCAATCTATTTCAGCTACTTTTTTACGAAAGACTTTCTCTCGGAGAATACCACCGTCCAAAAAATCATTGAGAAAAATGGTTTCCATTTAATCTTTAATTTGTTCAGTGGACATATACACCGGTTTTTTGTCACCCATAAAATGGTGGTAATCCAAAATACCGTAGCCTTCAGGATTTCGCGTAGGACAAGTGCTGCAGCTATTGGAACCATCTTCCCGATGACGGACAATATCTAACAATTTTTCATCCGTTTCAGCAGCGCCGGCAACAAGCGCTTCATCTGTCTCCACATACCATCGCATGGTGACGAGATATTTATACTTTTTGGCTTCATTTCCATTTTCACTCATTGTTAAACTCCTTTAAGAACTTTTAGTCAATGGGGTAAAAGTAAGCAAAAATCAGGTGAAAATAAGGGCCGTTTTTTCAATACTTTCAGCCAACTCTTCAATATCATTTTTTGTATTATATAAATAAAAACTTGCACGAGCAGTAGCCGTCACCCCCAGGTGATTCATTATGGGCTGTGAACAATGATGACCGGCACGTATGCAAATACCGTCTGTATCGAGAAATTTTGCTAAATCATGGGGATGAATATTTTTTACGTTAAAGGGAATGACTGCGCCTCGATCAGTCGAATTTCCGTAAAGAGTAATATCTTTATTCTGAGAGAGGAGCTGCAACCCATAGGTAAGCAATTCTTTTTCATGTTCATGGATGGTATCAACGCCGACCGATTGTAAGTAATCAATGGCCGCGCCCAACCCAATGACTTGGGCAATGTTGGGTGTTCCCGCTTCAAACTTCCAGGGTACATCGTTCCAAGTGGATTTTTCTATTGTGACCGTATTAATCATTTCGCCACCGCCCATGAATGGGTCCATTTCTTCGAGTAATTTTGTCCGACCAATTAGAACACCAACGCCGGTAGGCCCCACCATTTTATGTCCGGAAAAAGCGTAAAAATCACAATCTAACTTCGTGATATCCACATTCATGTGGGGGACGGCCTGGGCGCCATCAATGACCGTAATGGTGCCGATATTTTTGGCAGCATCTATAATTTGATCAATTGGGTTCACCGTACCAAAAACATTGGATTGATGACACACGCTAACCAATTTTGTATCGCTGGAAAAATAAGAATCCAATGATTCAAGATTGAGTAAGCTATCATCAGTTAGTGGGATATATTTTATGGAAGCACCCGTTTTTTCTGTGGCCAATTGCCATGGGACCAAATTACTGTGGTGTTCCATTTCTGAAACAAGAACTGAATCATGTTTACATAAGTTTTTCAACCCCCAGGCATAAGCGACGAGGTTTAGTGATTCAGTTGTACTCCGTGTGAATATAACTGAATGGGTGTCTGGCACATTCAAGAATTGTTTTATTTTTAGCCGAACACCTTCATACTCATCCGTGGCTTTTTCGCCAATAGTATATAAAGCACGATGAACATTGGCAGCATAGGAATTATAGTAAGATGTTAAGGCATCAATTACTATTTGTGGTTTTTGGGTCGTTGATGCAGAATCCAGATAGACAAATGGCTTTTCCGAATTAAAAATGGGAAAATCTTTCCGGATGGATTTTACATTCAGCATTAGAGCATACCCAATTGGAGTCGAGCTGATTCTGTGATCATACCCCGATCCCAAGGTGGATCCCAGACCAATTCGACTCGGACATCCGAAGTCCCAGGGACGCCGGCGATTTTTTGTTTAACTTCAGAAGCAATCATATCGCCCATGCCACATCCCGGTGCCGTTAAAGTCATTTTTATATCTACGAAAGAACCGCCTTCGTCTTCATCGGAAATATCACATGAATAAATTAATCCAAGGTCCACCACATTAACGGGAATTTCAGGATCATAACATGTTTTCATGGCATCCCACACTGCTTTTTCATTGGCGCGTCCATCTGTTTCAATCTCTTCTAACCAAGGTTGCACTTCAGGAATTTTCCCGATTGCATCTGCATCTTTGCCTTCAACCCGTACAAGGTTACCTCGAATCATGACGGTATAACTTCCCCCTAAGGCTTGGGTTATATGGCCTTCTTCCCCCTTTTTTAGAGTAATCTTATTGCCGAAAGGAATGAGGGTTGCTTCGCAATCTCTTGCGATAACGACTTGTTCATCAATATCTGCATACATATTTAATCCAGTAATTCTGTTTGAATTTTGTGAATAGCGCTGCTAAAACCATTGGTGCGCTGACTGCTTATGGCTCGTCCCAATCCAATTGATTCAAGGAATTGTCCACTATTAATTTCTAAAATATCTTTTTTGGAATGGCCATTAAAAACACGTTCAATAAGAGAAAGGAGTCCTTTAACAATCATGGCGTCCGAATCGGTGCGGAATGAAAAAACACCATTATTATGATCACAAACCACCCACGCTTGAGATGTACATCCGTGGATTCGATTGGATTCAATTCGCTCTTCTGGGGATAGACCATTGCTATCTTTGGCCAAATCCACTAAGTATACATATTTATCTCGTGGATCTGAAAAGATCGAAAAATCATTGAGGATCAAATCCAATGATTCCTTAACGCTAGCCATTAATGACAGTACCTTCCAGCCAATCAGTAATTTTTTCACTGATGTAAGTTTTTATATCTTCATTTTTAATCGGATTCAAAATTTCTTTTGCGAAACCGCCTATGATTAATTCAATTGCCTTTTGTTTACTAAGGCCACGGGATCGCATATAAAAAAGTGCTTCTTTGTCAATTTGACCGGTGGTGGATCCATGAGCACATTTTACATCTTCAGTATAAATTTCTAATTGTGGATTGGCATTCATGAGTGCCGATGGACTCAGCAATAAATTTTTGTTGGACTGATCTGCATCTGTTTGTTTTGTATTCTCTCGAACAATCACTTTTCCGTTAAAAACGCCCGATGATTTGTCTGCTAAAATATATTTAAAAAGCTGATGACTTTGGCAGGCATCATTTTGATGATCAACTACTACATGCTGATCGTGATGCTGTTGATTTTCCGTAAGACTCAAACCATTAATGGTTGCTTCTCCGCCGTTACCTTTGAAATGAAGTTTTATATCATGGCGGAATAATTTGCTTCCAGACGAAAAATGGGTGGTTTTCAATCGTGAATCGGAATTTAATATATATTGGGTGGTGGCTACATGGTCGGCGGATTTAGTCTCTTCCTGGATACGAATGTGGTTTAAATATCCATTTTTGCCGATTACTACTTGGCTCACAGGATTCACAAAATATGATTGGTCTGACAAACCGATATAATGTTCAATTATGGTCGCTTGAGAATTTTTACCGATATTGAAAATAAAGCGGGGGTGATTCATGAGTTGTTCAGACATATCCGTCATTAAATAGATAATTTGGATGGGCTTTTCAATAATCACATTCGGATCAATATTAATCGGTATGCCGGAATTCATCATGGCTGTATTCAGGGCTAAAAATGGATTTTCATTTTTATTCATTGAATAATGTTCTGGGTTTGAGTTGAAGTGATCTAGTCCAGTGGTAATAGTGATCTCTTTTGGAATATCCAAAAGTTGCGATTGGTAATGACCATTAATCATAAAAATGAGATGTGAGTCGGGAATTCGTCCCGGAATATTTTTAGGTAATTTTGGCAAATCATCAGCCCAAGAAAGGCGGTAGCCAGATTTTTTCATTGATGAAAAATCAGTAAATTGCCATTCTTCCCATCTTTTTGTCGGGAATCCCAATTCGTTAAATTGGTCAAATGCTTGGCGCCGAAGATTCCGAAGAGATTGATCTTCATGAGGCCAATAATCTAATAGGGCGGAAAACTGGTTTTGGAAATTGGTCATGATTCCAGCCAGGAATAGCCTTTTTCTTCTAATTCAATCGCCAGTGATTTATCGCCAGATTTTACAATTTTACCATCGATAAGAACGTGGATAAAATCTGGCTGCATGTATTCTAAAAGTCGCTGGTAATGGGTGATTGCTAAAAAGGCGCGATCACTATTTCGGAAATTATTTACCCCTTCAGCCACAATCTTTAACGCATCAATATCTAGTCCGGAATCGGTTTCGTCTAGAATGGACAATTGAGGTTCAAGTGTGAGCATTTGGAGAATTTCATTGCGTTTCTTTTCTCCTCCGGAGAATCCATCATTTACGGCACGCCTCAAGTACTTTTCATCCATGTCAACTAGTCTCAATTTTTCACGGATGAGGCGCATAAAGTCTGCCGCATTGATTTCTTTGATTCCGTTATGCTTCAGTTTTGCATTTAAAGCTGCTCTCAAAAAATATGTATTATTTACGCCAGGAATTACAACGGGGTATTGGAAGGACATAAATATGCCTGATAACGCGCGATCTTCCGGAGACAGTTCAAGCAAGTCAATTCCATTATAAGTAACGGAGCCGGCCATGACTTCATAGTTATCTCGCCCAGTAATAATATTGGCTAAAGTACTTTTCCCGGAACCGTTACGGCCCATGATGGCATGGAGTTCACCAGTGGCAACAGAGAGATTAATCCCTTTCAGGATTTCTTTTCCATCAACACCGGCGTGTAAGTTTTTGATTTCTAGCATGTTTCTATTTTTTTTAAACGTAATGAATTATTTGAGAAATTGGTGGTAATTGAATGAGATGTTACCCAACCGCCCCTTCTAAACTCACCTCCATGAGTTTTTGGGCTTCTACTGCGAACTCCATTGGAAGCTCATTGAATACTCTTTTACAGAATCCATTCACAATCATGGAAACCGCATCTTCTGTGGAAATGCCCCTTTGGTTGCAGTAAAATAACTGATCTTCTCCGATTCGGGATGTGGATGCTTCATGCTCCATTTGAGCCGAGGGATTTCTTACATCAATATATGGGAAGGTATGTGCGCCACATTCGTTGCCGATAAGAATGGAATCACACTGAGAATAATTCCGGGCATTTTCAGCACCTTTCATTATTTTGACACTACCGCGATAAGTATTTTGTCCTTTTCCTGCAGAAATACCTTTTGAAATAATAGTGCTTCGTGTGTTCTTCCCAAGGTGAATCATTTTTGTTCCAGTGTCCGCTTGCTGAAAATTATTGGAGAGGGCGACGGAATAAAATTCACCCACAGAATTATCACCTTTTAAGATACAACTTGGATATTTCCACGTGAGGGCAGATCCTGTCTCTACTTGTGTCCATGAAATTTTAGAATTGGCTTCAAGGCAGATGCCTCGTTTTGTGACAAAATTATAGATGCCACCTTTTCCTGTTTTCGGATCACCGGGATACCAATTTTGGACAGTAGAATATTTAATTTCTGCATCCTTATGGGCCACCAGTTCTACTACTGCAGCGTGGAGCTGGTTCTCATCCCGCATGGGGGCTGTACATCCTTCGAGGTAACTCACATGACTACCTTCTTCAGCTACAATTAATGTTCTTTCGAATTGTCCAGTATTGGCTGCATTGATACGAAAATAAGTAGACAGTTCCATTGGACATCGTACCCCTTTTGGGATAAATACAAAGCTGCCATCGCTGAAAACGGCAGAATTGAGTGCCGCAAAATAATTGTCTGTTGTTGGCACCACACTGCCCAGATATTTTTTTATAACATTGGGGTGGTTTTTGACTGCCTCAGAAAAAGAGCAAAAAATAACACCTGCTTTACCCAATTCTTCTTTAAAAGTTGTGGCGACAGATACGCTGTCAAAGACTGCATCCACGGCCACATTGGCCAGCATTTTTTGCTCTTCTAGTGGAATGCCTAATTTATTATATGTGTCCAGAAGTTTAGGATCAACCTCATCTAAACTTTTGAGTTTTTCTTTTGGTTTTGGGGCCGAGTAATAGGAAATGGCCTGAAAATCTATGTTTGAATAATTAAGTTTGGACCAATCCGGTTCGTCCATTTTTAGCCATTGTTTGTAAGCTTTAAGACGCCATTCTAGCATCCATTCCGGCTCATCTTTCTTAGAAGAAATAAGACGAATTACATCTTCATTTAAGCCGGGCGGTATGGTCTCCTGCTCAATATCGGTTGTAAAACCGTATTCGTATTCTTGACCAATAGCCTGGTCAAGAATCTGTTGGTTTTTGGACATAAAGGCTAAACCTTAATCACTATGCCGAGAAGCTGGTTCCGCAACCGCAAGTGCGTTCTGCATTCGGATTAACAATCTTAAATCCACCATTTAATATATCGCTGGAAAAATCAACTGAGATTCCCTTTAAATATAGATAGCTTTTTAAATCGCAGAAAATCTTCAGTCCTTGGCTTTCAAAGACCTTATCAAATTCTTCCTGTTCTTTTTCAAAGGACATATCATAATTCATCCCCGAGCATCCGCCGGTAGTAACTTTCATCCTAAGGCCGAAACCTTTTTTTCCTTCAGTTTCCATTACGGCTGATAGATGTTTGGCTGCTTTTTCAGTTACAGTAATTCCGGCGTCAAAAATTTCTTGTGTATTGGGTTGTGTTGCCATTATTCCCACTCCATATTAATTTTTTGTTCAGTTCGTTCTTTTGGTGCTGATAATCCCAACCCCAATTTTTCCCGTGCTTCATCTGTAATCATTTCAGGATTCCAAGGCGGGTCGAAGGTTACTTCCACAAATGCTTGGGTCACTTCATCCAACGCTTCCAATTTATTCTTGATATCCAACGACATCTGTTGACCCATAGTACACCCCGGTGTGGTCAGGGACATGACAATATTTACGTCAGATCGTATTTCATCATAAGATTCCTGGATTTGGATTTTATAGATCAACCCCAAATTCCATAAATCTACTGGCAGTTCTGGATCGTAACATTGCTTTAAAATTTCAATCACTTGATCTTCTTTTACTTGTGCCATTACTGGGTTACCTCCCGTACACTCATTTGCGAAAACATATTTCGCATATTATCATTAATGCGTTGGATTGGTACACGGATATTGCACGTGCCCAATTGAATACAATCAGATTCGAAAAAACAATCCATCATACCTAATGGACCTTCAAGGTTCTCGAAAAAATCTTTTAAAGAAATATGATCAAGATTGGCAAGGATGCGATATCCGCCAGCTGGACCTTGCACCGCTTCAACGATACCATCTTTTGCCATTTGTTGCAATGTTTTGGCTAACAATTGCTGGGGGATACCATATTGGGTTGCAATCTCCTTGGCGCTGGTCAATCCGTCATTATTTTCGGATTGCATGTGGCGTAAGGCGATTAAGGCATATTCGACTTTGCGTGTAATCTTTAGCATTGTGTTTTCTCTAGCTTGGGAATTTACCTTTTTCTAAAAATGCACTACAAGAATTAAATACGACTTTTTTTATCGCATTTAAAAAAAATAACAAATAAATAGTCTTAGTGAATACCGATTGGTGTTCGCTACAGCACAATTATTTCAGATTTTTGTTTAGAGGTGAAAAAACCAATTTGTTGTGCGGCAAGGCCGGTAAGCTCGGTGCATTTTTTGGCATAATCTTCAGCTTGGGATTGGGGCAGAGCCACCAGCAATCCGCCGGATGTTTGTGCATCAGATGCCATTAACTTTTGAGTTTCACTAAGTGAATTAGAAAATGAAACAAATTTGGAGATATATTCAAAATTCCGTTTTGTACCGCCGGGAATAACACCATCATTTGCTAATACATCAACGCCATCCAAAAAGGGGAGTGATTTAAATTGTATTTTTGCTGAAACATTACTGGCTTTACACATTTCTGATAAATGACCCAAAAGGCCAAATCCTGTTACATCCGTGGCTGCATGGGCGTCAAAATCATTCATTAATTTGGAAGCAGTTGCATTAAGCATGGCCATACAATCTACCGCACTTTTAATCATTTCATCTGGAGCCAACTCCTGTTTAATGGCAGTAGATACTATGCCTGTCCCCAGTGGCTTCGTCAGGATAATCGCATCGTCATCACGAGCACTTGAATTCCGGATAAGTTTATTCTCATTCACATCTCCTGTGACCACTAATCCGTACTTCGGTTCTTTATCATCAATAGAATGACCACCCACAATTGGGATGCCGGCCTCCTTAGCTTTATCTGAACCACCATGAAGAATTTCTTTTAACACATCTTTTGATAATTCTTTGATTGGAAACCCAACAATATTTAGCGCGAATCGTGGTGTTGCTCCCATGGCATAAATATCTGATAGTGAATTTGCCGCGGCAATTTGACCAAATTGGTAAGGATCATCTACAATGGGTGTGAAAAAATCTACAGTCTGGACGACCAGTTTGCCTTCGTCAAGGCGCACCACGGCAGCATCGTCAGAACCATTGAATCCAACAATCACTCTTTCTTGATGTACTATTTCGAGATCACCCAGTACCTGGGCTAGGTCCTCCGGACCAATCTTGCAGGCTCAGCCTGCGCCGTGTGAGTAATGGGTCAGTTTAATTTGATTGCGTTTTGACATGGGAATAATTTAAAGAGATAAAATGAGGATTCTAAAGTGCTTCTATTTTTAAATGAATTCTATTCACAATTTATTGTTTTCAGTTAATACAGGTCTGTAAATTCCGCACTGGTAAAAAGCCAATGAACATGTTTTTAATTGATTTAAACGCAATAAAACAATCCAACCTAACGGAATAATATTTTATTCAATCATTCATATATTTCACACAATTTATTAAGGAAAATTCATGAGTAAAACCACACAACAGGTAGATGAAGTTGTTATTCGCTTCGCCGGTGATTCAGGCGACGGCATGCAGCTTACGGGTGGCCGATTTACGGAAACCACTGCCATTGTGGGCAATGACTTAAGTACTCTGCCCGATTTCCCAGCAGAAATTCGCGCACCTGCCGGATCACTTGCAGGTGTTAGTGCATTCCAAATCAAATTTAGTTCTAAGGATATTCATACACCTGGAGATGAACCGGATGTTTTGGTCGCTATGAATCCAGCAGCATTAAAAGTACACCAAAAAGAATTACCTCCCGGCAGCACAATTATTTGTAATGCTAATGCCTTTTCGCCAAAAAATTTGAAGTTGGCCGGTTACGAAACCAATCCACTAGAAGATGGTACTCTAGACGATTACTATACACTTTATTCTATTGAAATGGGAAAAATTGTCGCTCTTGCCTGCGAAGATATGGAACTTCCGTCTAAAACTGTAGATCGAACAAAAAACTTTTTTGCCCTCGGACTCTTATTTTGGATTTATGATCGCCCCACTCAGTCAACCAAAGATTGGTTAAATGTCAAATTTGGAAAGCGACCTGAATTGGTTGAAGCCAATATCCGTGCTTTAGATGCGGGTTATAATTATGGGGAAACAACTGAAATCTTCACCACGAGATATACAGTTGATAAAGCGAGTTTACCCGCAGGTACTTACCGAAATGTGGTAGGGAATTATGCCCTTTCTTTAGGATTGGCGGCTGCGGCTGAAAAATCAAAATTGGAATTGTTTTATGGCGGCTATCCCATTACACCAGCTAGTGACATTCTTCATACTCTTGCTGCCTGGAAGCATTTAGGTATAAAGACCTTTCAAGCTGAGGATGAAATTGCAGGGATTGGATCTGTAATTGGTGCAGCTTTTGCAGGAAATTTGGGAATTACGGCAACATCAGGTCCTGGGGTTGCTTTAAAAGCTGAAGCTTTAGGTTTAGCAATCATTGCTGAATTGCCATTGGTAATTATTAATGTTCAACGCGGTGGCCCGAGTACCGGGTTGCCAACAAAAACAGAACAATCCGATTTACTTCAGGCCATGTATGGCAGAAATGGTGAAGCGCCCATGCCGGTAATAGCATCAGCTACACCTGGGGATTGTTTTTATGCAGCATATGAAGCATGTCGCATTGCAGTGAAATACATGACACCAGTCATGTTGTTGACTGATGGTTATTTGGCGAATGGTTCTGAACCTTGGCAAGTACCCCAATTGGATGAACTAAAAGATTTTGATGTATCCTTTGCAGATGAATCAAATTTAACCGACGGCGAATTCATGGCCTACACGCGTGATAAGAAAACACTGGCGCGTCCTTGGGCTATCCCGGGGACAGAAGGACTTGAACATCGGATCGGTGGTATTGAAAAGGAAGATTTAACCGGAAATGTAAGTTACGATCCTGATAACCATCATTATATGGTAGAGACACGGGCTAAAAAAGTAGATACAGTTGCACAAGATTTTGGTCCGACAGAAATCTTTGGTGATGCCCATGGTGACCTTTTAATCCTCAGTTGGGGCGGGACAAAGGGCTCCTGTCGCTCTGCTGCAGAAGCTCTGCAGGCTGATGGACAAAAAGTAAGCCATGTCCACCTTCGATGGGTTCATCCTTTTCCGAATGATTTGGGTGAAATCCTGATCAAATTCAAAAACGTTCTCATGCCTGAGATTAACTATGGTCAATTGATAAAAATGGTTCGTGCTGAATTCCTGATTGATGCGAAAGGGTTAAATCAAGTTCGTGGCAAACCAATCAGTTCTTCAGATATTCAACAAGCAGCAAAAGATTTAATAGGATAAAATTATGTCAGAAACATTAGCAAAAACATATACGCGGGCAGATTTTTCTTCTGATCAATCCGTTCGTTGGTGCCCAGGTTGCGGTGACTATGCCATCTTGGCCCAAACACAAAAAGTATTCCCTGATCTTGGAGTGAAAAAAGAGAATTTCGTATTTATTTCCGGTATCGGCTGCTCCAGTCGTTTTCCATATTATATGGATACTTTTGGGTTCCATACTATTCATGGTCGTGCACCGGCCATAGCATCGGGAGTAAAATTATCCAACCCTGATCTTTCCGTTTGGGTGGTAACCGGTGACGGTGATGCACTTTCAATTGGTGGTAATCATACCATCCATCTCTTGCGCAGGAATTTGGATATTAATGTAATGTTGTTTAACAACCGGATTTATGGATTGACGAAAGGGCAATATTCACCTACTTCTGAAGTGGGTAAAGTGACGAAATCAACACCCATGGGTTCATTGGATAGTCCTTTCAATCCACTGAATTTAGCCATGGGGGCAGGGTCAACTTTTGTTGCTAGAACCATAGATAAAGAAACCAAGCATATGCAAGAAATGATTAAGCGTTCCTACGGGCATAAAGGAACATCTTTCTTGGAAATTTATCAAAACTGCAACATTTTCAATGATGGTGCTTATGCGCCATTAACCGATAAGTTAACGAAATCCGATAAAGTGATACGCCTTGAGAATGGGCAACCCATGACCTTTGGCGCTGAAAAGACTAAAGGCATTCGCCTGGATGGGAATACTCCCATCATTGTGGAAATTGGTGATAAGTGGAGTTTGGATGATGTATTGGTTCATGATGAGTCGGATTATGTGATAGCATCCCTGCTGTCAAACTTGACCTACCAAAGTGATTTTCCTGATCCCATCGGTGTGATTTATGCAATTGATTCTCCCACTTATAACAATATGTTGGTAGAACAGATTAATTCCGCGATAGAGAAAAAGGGAGTAGAATCAGTTCAGGATATTTTGAATGCAGGCGACACTTGGGTGGTTGAATAAAAAGAAAAATGGGTTTCCGAAAAGAAAAAGACAGCATGGGGGAACTTGAAGTTCCCGAAGATCGATATTACGGTGCCCAAACACAACGGTCTCTAAATAATTTTAAAATTGGTGGCGAACGGTTTCAACGTGAATTGATTCGTGCCTATGGTATCTTGAAAAAAGCTGCCGCAACTGTTAATGAATCTGCTGGGAAACTTGAAAAGAATCTTGCGGAAAATATTCGCAGTGCAGCTGATGAAGTAATCTCCGGAAAACTTGATGATCATTTTCCTTTAGTGGTTTGGCAAACTGGTTCCGGTACCCAATCCAACATGAACTTTAATGAGGTAATTGCCAATCGTGCCATAGAAATGATGGGCGGAGAATTGGGAAGTAAGGATCCTATACATCCAAACGATCATGTAAACATGGGCCAATCCACAAATGATACTTTCCCCACAGCTATTAACATCGCGGCGGTGGAAGCATCAGTTAATCAACTCCTTCCCGAATTAAAAAATCTTTGTGATAGTCTTCAGAATAAGGCCCATGAGTTTGATTCAATCATCAAGCTGGGGCGCACCCATTTGCAGGATGCAACACCCTTAAGTTTGGGACAGGAATTCTCCGGCTATGCTTCTGCCTTAAATCATGGAATTACGCGGATTGAAAAGGCTCTCGATTATTGTTATGAATTGGCCATGGGTGGTACAGCCGTAGGGACAGGTATCAATTCTTTTGAAGGATTTGGTGAACAAGTTGCAAATGAAATATCAAAACTGACTCGACTGCCATTCAAAACGGCTGAAAATAAATTTGAAGCTTTAGGAGGTCAGGATTGTATTGTTGAATTGTCCGGTGCTTTAAAAACAGTGGCTGGGTCATTATTCAAAATTGCCAATGATGTTAGATGGTTGGCCAGCGGTCCACGTTCAGGCTTTGGTGAAATACTTATTCCTGCCAATGAGCCCGGTTCATCCATCATGCCAGGAAAGGTTAACCCTACTCAATGTGAAGCCATGACAATGGTATGCACTCAGGTTATGGGTAATGATACTACAATTACAATTGCAGGCGCTAGTGGAAATTTTGAATTAAATGTTTACCGACCTGTGATCGCCTATAATATTCTTCAATCCATTCGATTATTGACTGATGCTTGTGATTCTTTCCGCGTCCATTGCGTTGACGGCATTGAAGCAAACAAAGAAAGAATCCATTCGAATTTATATAATTCACTTATGTTGGTTACAGCACTAAATCCTCATATCGGTTATGATAAAGCAGCAGAAGTAGCCAAAAAAGCCTACAAGGATGATACCTCCTTGCGAGATGCAATTGTAGCATTAGGATATCTAAGTGGAGAAGATTTCGATCGACTGGTTCAGCCGGAACAAATGATTCGCCCGGCAAAATTAAAATCCTGATTGGTTGGAACCGATTCGGTTCCCCCGAGTTAATTTTAATAAATTCACGCCTGTTCTACTTCAGGCATTGACTTAAATTTCACAATGGCATTCAAACTTTCCATTCCACAATTGGTAAAATATTTAAAACCAGCAGCAATTCTTGCTGTTACGGGAATGGTGGTAATCTTTGCCTATATTTTTTATTTAGCCCAGGATCTTCCTTCTCTCAGTCAATTGGAAAATTATGATCCGGATTTGGTAACGCGGATTTATTCCGCTGATGGTGAAATTCTCGATGAACTCTATCTTGAAAAACGTATTTTTATCAGCATTAATGATTTACCCAACAATTTGAAAAATGCTCTGATTGCTTCTGAGGATCGCCGTTTTTATGATCATTGGGGAATTTCTATGCGTGACTTTTTTCGCGCAATCGTAATTAATATAATAAGTTTGAGTTATGAGCAAGGATTCAGTTCTCTCACCCAACAGGTGGCCCGGACGCTTTATGATTCAATCGGGTTCAAGAAAACCATCACCCGAAAAATTAAAGAAATTATTACGGCAATCCAAATTGAGCGGACTTACACCAAAGATGAGATTCTAGAAATGTATCTCAATAATGTTCATTTTGGCCACGGCACCTATGGTGTTCAAGCGGCGTCAAAACGGTATTTTGGGAAAAGTGCTTCAACATTAACATTGGGTGAGTCAGCTATGTTGGTGGGTATCCTCCCGGCGCCGGCGCGGTTTTCCCCCGTGCGCCATACAGAAAGAGCCCATTATAAACGGAATGTAGTTCTTCGCGTTATGCGCGACCAGCAATTCATCACTAGAGATATATATTCTGAAGCACGGGCGATTGAATCTGAATATGTAATTGAAACCCAAGCTAAGGGGAAAGCACCTTATTTTACGGAACATATTCGTCGATTCATGGAAAAAGAGGATGACCGTCTTGGGGTGAATATTTATCGTGACGGCCTAAAAATTTATACCACATTGGATACCCGTCTTCAGGAGATTGCAGAAGAATCTCTCATGAAATCCATCAAGCGGAATCAAGATAAATTGAATAAACGCCTCTTCAGCGATGATGAAGAATTTTCCCAATTGGCATACCTTGGAATTTATCCTGAGGATTCAGTCAAAATGATGATGCGGGGCGATACATTACTTTATGAAGATTTAAGAAATAAGTTGCTCGTTCAAGGTGCCTTTATTGCATTAGATCCCACTTCCGGAGCGATACTGGCAATGGTTGGAGGGCGTCCCGATTACCATGATCAATATAACCGTGCCGTCCAGGCCAAGCGTCAGCCAGGATCGGTTTTTAAACCATTCGTATATACCACCGCCATAGATAATGGATATCCTGTCACGAAGCAATTATTAAATCAGCCACTTGTTCTTCGTGTACGGAATGCGGAGGGAGAATGGGAAAAATGGATGCCCCGCAATTACGACGGCACCACGAGTGGATTAACTTCTTTGCGAGAGGGGATTCGAAAGTCTGTTAATTTGGTGGCTGTTCGGGTTGTAAAAGAATTGGTGCCTGCGACAGAAGTGAAGGCCACTGCTGAGCGCATGGGAATTACAACAAACATCCGTGCCGTGGATGCCATTGCCCTAGGCACATCCGAAGTATTTTTATTAGATGTGGTGAATGCTTATTCTGCTTTCACCAATAAGGGTGTACTTAATCAACCATTTGCCATTACTCGTGTTGAAGATCGTTATGGGAATGTGATTGTAGAATACCGCCCCATCCGGGAAGAGGTATTGCGGGAAGAGTCTGCCTATATTATGGCCAACATGCTCCAGACTGTCATGGATGCAGGGACGGGCGGTAGTGCCCGTTGGCGTCATAATTTTTATCATCCTGCCGGGGGTAAAACGGGCACAACCCAAAACTGGACAGACGCCTGGTTTGTGGGATTCTCATCACAAATAGCAGCGGGAGTATGGATGGGTGTGGACGATCCTCGCGTTAGTTTGGGTGAGGGCCAAGATGGCTCTCGTGCCGCCTTGCCAGCTTGGGCGCGATTCATGACAGCAGCCCACGATACCCTTGGTTTAAAGCGGGTTGGTTTTGATCGTCCCGATGGGGTGGTAGATGTTGAAATCTGTGCCACCACCAAAGATAAGCCAACCAATTTATGTCCCTTGGAAACTGAAATATTTATAAAGGGAACGGAGCCTTCGCGATTATGTAAGGTCCACCGACGAAATTAAGCAGCGTCTAAAATCTCCTGTGCTTCCCGGCGGACGAGATAGGCCGGATCCAGTTTCCGATCTTCATCTAGACCCATGACCCGTTTAATTTTTGCCATAATTTCATTTTTTTGAATTTCATTGGCAAATCCATAACGAATCAATTTGCCCAAGTTGCGGATTGCTTTCGATCGAATCACATCATTCCCATGAGAAAGTTTACTCACCAATGCGTTGAACATGGCTTCGCGCAATTCCAGGCTTACATCTTCGGGGTTCATATTTTCGCAAATTTTCCCTAATGCTCTAACGGCAGTATCTTCACATTCCTTTTGGGGACTATTCACCTTTTCCAGTACCGGTTGAAGTGCTGCCACAATTTTTGGTGATTTAATTTTCCCCAACGCGTAAAGGGCAAAGGCAATTTCTGGTGAGCCACCCTTTGATGATAGTATTTTCAATAGCGGTGCGATTGCTTCCTCATTCATGAGTCCACAGGCGCGACCGAAATTCAATTCGGCTTTTATATCGGAATCGGTAACTTTTTCAAAAACAAGGGGAATGGCAGCTGCACCCATTTTGGCTACGGTATCCAATGCTTTCTCGATGGCGGTTCTTAAGTCAGGGCGGTCAAATGCATCAATGTAAAAAAGAGATGTAACTGCATCAAACATGATGGGAAGATTATCGTTGGATGTGCCTCGCGTTACGGCGGCATCAATTTCTTCGAGACCTTCCATTATAATTGACGAATTGGCTGAGGACAGCTTTTTGAAGGACTTGTCCATGGGAAACCTCCTATGCTAAGGGCTAAAAAATAACGTGTGGCTATCTTTTTTCGGTCCAATGATGACCGAATCTCGCAGATAATTTACTCCAGAATTCAATTTATTTTCATTAGAATTGAAACAACGATATATTGGTTCGCCGGCATGAATTTCATCGCCAATTTTTGCCATGAATTCAACGCCTGCGGTTGGGTCTAAAATGTCATCTTTATTACGTCGTCCGCATCCTAGTTCAACACCAGCCCATCCGATTTTAAGTGTATCCATGGATGTGACAAACCCTGAAGTCTCAGCCTTGACAATTATTTCAAATTTCGGTGGATTTAATTTGCTATCAAATAAATTGCCCCCTTGTGCTAAAACCATTTCCTCAAACTTTTGGTATGCTTTTCCAGTTTGGATTAGGTTTTCTTGGATGGAAATGGCGGCCGTTTCCCACCGCGTTATTCCTGCTTGAACGAGAAGTTTACAACCTAATTCATACACCACATCCATAAGGTCTTTTGAACCATCTCCTTTTAATGCATTAATAGATTCCTGAATCTCGCACCACATTCCCGCCGTTCTTCCCAATGGTTGATTCATACTGGAATAGATTACATCCGTTTTTACACCAAATGCTTCACCCACTTTTTGGAGTGTATTTCCCAATGATGACGCTTGATTTATATTTTTCATAAAGGCACCGTTTCCGGTTTTAATATCCAAAACCAAGCCTTGAATTCCTTCAGCAATTTTTTTACTCATGATTGATCCACATATTAATGGAATAGAATCAATGGTATTGGTTACATCTCGCAAGGCATACATCTTGCGATCGGCAGGACAGATATTTTCAGTTTGGCTCATCATGCAAAGGCCATGCGTTTCCACAATTTTTTTAAATGTATTAATAGAAAGATTTGATTGAAAGCCGGGAATAGTTTCAAGTTTATCAATTGTTCCACCCGTATGGCCGAGACTTCGCCCTGCTAACATGGGGATGGCCAACCCCGCCGCCGCCATAATGGGCGCCAAGATTATGGAAACTTTATCCCCAACACCGCCGGTGGAATGTTTATCAGCAATATAGGAATCCATGCCAGAAAATTGAATTTGTTCTCCGGAATTCAGCATAACTTCGGTAAACGCAACAATTTCTTCAAGGGTCATTCCTTTCGCATGAACTGCCTTGAGGAAAGGTGTCATTTTATCATCATTGATTTGACCGTTTACATAGGCGTTAATGAAAGTTTCAAGGTCATCTCCGGGGATGGCTTCACCTCTTGATTTAAGCTCAACTAGTTTTTGAGGATTCATTTTTTTTTCTTCATAAATCGTTTGAATATATTGAGATTAATTTTAAAGGGTGGTTGTTCCCGAACAGTATGGAGGAGGAGGTAGGTGGCAATGACAAATAAAATAGCATTGGGTGACCAAATGCCAACAACGGGGGAAAGAATATTTCTATCGGCTAAATCTTCACCACCAATCATAAATATGTAGTATACCAGAAAAAAGCCAAATGAAAGGCTGGTGGCAATGGTGAATCCGCCTTTACGAAATAACACGCCCAGGGAGGCGCCTGTCATGATGAAAAGAATACAGGCCACGGGTAAAGAGATTTTTTTATGGAGTTCCACTTCATACTTATTGTTAGACTTGCCATAACTGCGAAGGAGATTGTACTCATTTCGAAGTTGCCGTTGGGCGATGTTAATATCTTTTTCCTTACGGTATATTTCATCGGCACTGTTTGATTGGTCGCTTGAATAAGATTCTTGATACGTCGTTAATAAAGCAGTTGCCGATTCATAATTTGGTGGAACAATGCTATCCATTTCCGTTCGTAAAAATGCCCGTCCCACGCGGCCTTTTACAATGGCAATCCTATTGTCAATATCCTCAAGTTTACTCAAAATCATTTGGATGGTCATTTCCCGATCGGAGCGGCTGGTGGTATCGCGTCTGTTTAAAAACAAGTCATCGGCAGGAATAATAATTTTGTGTTTTTCAAATTCTATCCGACGATAATTACCATAATCTTTTAGATCCAGTTCATGGATTTCGCCATTGAAAAGATCCAAGACGATTGCATCATCAATGGTTGAAAGTTTGCCCGTTTTGGAATGAATACTGGTTTGTGTTTCTCCAATGCCTTTACTGAAAATCCGAACATCCTTTAGTGTGTCATTTTCCTTATCTCGGATTATTATACTGTAATCGGGTAAATCGTCCATAAAATATCCCGGTTCAATATTGAGGTCCGGCCGTTTGCGATAAATATCCCCGGAAAGCATACGTGCTTTGAAATTCATCTCCGGCATAATGAATGAATTAAAAAGGATGAGCACCGTTGCAATGGCAAAACCCAAAATGAGGGCAGGGCGGACAATCGTAATAAAACTAATACCTGATGCTCGCATGGCGGTGATTTCATTATCTTCTGAAAATTGCCCGAAAGCCATAAGTGCCGCTACCAAAACAGCCATGGGAACGGCCAAGGCAGTAATCCATCCTAGGTTGAGGAAGAGATATTCAAAAATGGTACCCAAGTCTAGGCCTTTCCCCAGGAAACGGTCAATGGCTCTGAGAAGGAATTGGGTGAACAGAACAAATACAATAATCATTAACGAAAAGATAAAGGGCATGAATAGTTGCTTGAGGATGTATCTTGTAAGAAGGCGCATGTGAAAAATTACAATAGTTCTATCCTAAAATTATCATACCATGTTGAATGAAAAATGATTAACCAAGTTCCTGTAAAAAACTTTTCTTTAAGTGCCATTAATAACATTAATTTCCCCGGCTTCAATTGAAGTGATTCGATTGAATATGAATGGTGGGTGTAGCTCAGCTGGTTAGAGCACCTGGTTGTGGCCCAGGAGGCCGTGGGTTCAAGTCCCATCACTCACCCAAAGGATGAGTTAGTGGGTTCCCTGTCCGCCGTAGTGAAACGTAGGCGGGAAGTCCCATCACTCACCCAAGAAAAGATTTAAAGTAAAAAGATAAAAAATAAAAGGAATTCGCTAACTAGCGAATGAAAAAATCCTTTAATTTTGTTTGAACATTCGGGGTGTAGCGTAGCCCGGTTATCGCGCCTGCTTTGGGAGCAGGAGGTCGGAGGTTCGAATCCTCTCACCCCGAC
>JABGTK010000007.1 GCA_018647265.1 Candidatus Neomarinimicrobiota bacterium
CCTTTTTTAGATGAATTAGATGAATCTGCTCAAATAATTGGAGCAGTAAATTGTGTCCATAATGGAATAGGATATAATACAGATTGGATTGGGTTCACGAAAGCGATGGAACAAAACGGTGTCGATCTAAAAGAAAAGAATAGTCTAATATTGGGTGCCGGTGGCGCAGCACGAGCTGTTGCGTATGCCTTAATTCAATCCAATGTAAACTCTATTTCAATTATGAATCGAACAAAACAGAATGCTGACACTTTGGTCAAATGGATTAAAAACAATTCAAATATTTCAGTTAATACGCAAACACATGAACACTCAAACACCCAAACACTTATAATAAATTGCACGCCACTCGGTATGTGGCCCAACACTGAAGCCATACCCGAATTTGAGATACAAAAAGATCAAGTTTTGGTCGATACAATTTATAATCCAATTGAAACACGATGGCTCGAATTAGGGAAAGAAAAAGGTGCGGAAGTCATTGGCGGGTTGGATATGTTCATTACTCAAGGGCTGGCATCTGCGGATATTTGGTTTGGGGAAAAGATATCAAAAAAAATTAAATTTGACCCATTGAAAAAGGTACTAAAACTAAAATTATGTTAACACGACTCAAGTTTCTCACAGCAGGTGAATCCCATGGGCAGGGCCTTCTCGGTATTTTAGATGGCATGCCAGCGGGAATGGAAATATCAGAAGAATATATTGGTGTTCACTTGGCACGGCGTCAAATGGGCCACGGTCGCGGTGGACGCATGAAAATTGAAACAGATTACGCCGAAATTTGGTGTGGTATTCGCCACGGCGAAACACAAGGTGCACCGGTGGGGCTCATTGTCCGTAATAAAGATTGGGAAAACTGGACAAAGAAAATGTCCGTATCGCCAGTGGATGATGAGATCCGAAAGGTGACACTCCCCCGCCCGGGGCATGCAGATTTAGCCGGTGTTCAGAAATATGGATTTGACGATATCCGCAATGTACTGGAACGATCTAGCGCCCGAGAAACCACTATGCGCGTGGCATTGGGTTCCGTCTGCCGAAAACTACTGGAAGAAGTTGGGATTGAAGTAGGCAGCCGGGTGGTTGAAATCCATGATGTTAAGGATGAAAGCTCAGCTCCCGATGGTATTTCACCAAACCAATTAAGTAAAACTGCCGATGCGTCACCTGTCCGCTGTTTAAACAAAGATGCTGAAACAGCTATGATACAAACTATTGACGATGCCAAAAATGCGGGTGATTCAGTCGGTGGCATTTTTGAAGTTATTGCCACAGGATTACCTTACGGTCTTGGCGCTCATACCCAATGGGACCGAAAACTTCATGCGCGTATTTCTGCTTTAATGATGAGCGTAAATGCATTCAAAGGAATTGAAATTGGCGGTGGATTTTCCGGTGCAGAAAAATTCGGTAGTGAACTCCACGATGAAATTGGTCACGATGGTGAGAAGTTTTTCCGTTATACCAATAATGCCGGCGGCATTGAAGGCGGTATGAGCAACGCCCAACCAATAGTTTTACGAATGGCCATGAAGCCCATCCCTACTTTGATTAAACCACTTCGATCTGTGGATATTCATTCCAAAGAAGCAAAAGATGCACATAAGGAAAGGACCGATTCATGTGCTGTTCCTGCAGCATCCATCATTGCAGAAAGTATGTTATGCTTTGTCCTTGCGGATGCGCTTCTGGAAAAATTTGGCGGTGATTCTATGGATCAACTCAAAGCGCATATGAAAGCAACAGCGAAATATTAATGAATATTTATTTAATTGGAATGATGGGGTCAGGGAAATCAACAGTTGGAAAAATCCTTGCAAAAACAATGGCAATCCCCTTCGTGGATTTGGACCATTATATTGAAGTAAAAAAAAACAAATCCGTTTCAAATATATTTAGAGAAGACGGTGAGTCTCATTTTAGAGAATTGGAATCGGATGCATTGTCCCATTTAGAAAATTCCAATGTACTAGTTGCCTGCGGTGGTGGTATCGTGTTAAACAAAACGAATCGGGAAAAACTTCTTTCCACCGGAAAAATTGTTCTTCTTCATGCCTCAATTTCTAAAATTGCGGAACGATTAAAAAACTCAATAGATCGTCCTCTTTTGCAGGAAAAAGAAAGAATACAAGAATTAACTAAAATTTGGGATGAGCGTAAAAAAGACTATCAAGAAACCGCTCACATTATAATAGACACAGACATGAAATCACCTGATGAAATTAGTGAAAATATTGTTAAGCAGGTTCACTGTTGAGATCCGTTCAAGTGAATCTGGGAGTTCGATCTTACCCAATCCATATAGAATCAGGATTGGTGAAACAAACGGCATCAATTTTATCTGACCATAATCATGGACAAAAATGGGTGATTGTTTCTCAGTATAATTTAATGGAGATGTTTGGCTTTGACCTCATGGCCCAATTAAAGGATGCCGGTTTTGACATTGATTTCGTGACTCTCCCCATTGGTGAAGCAGCAAAAAGCATGAATGAATTCAGCCGCGTTATCAGCCAAATGATTGAATTTAATTGTGACCGGCGAACGACGCTCCTCGCATTGGGTGGTGGTGTAGTGGGTGATGTCGCCGGGTTTGTGGCTTCTTCTTTTATGCGAGGAATCGAATATTATCAAATACCCACTACACTACTTGCTATGGTGGATTCGTCCATAGGTGGTAAAACAGGAATTAATATCGCCGAGGGGAAAAATCTTGTAGGAGCTATTTATCAACCTAAAGGGGTATTAATTGATCCGGAAATTTTGGACTCCCTCCCTAAAGAAGAAGTTATCGCAGGTTTGGGTGAGATTATTAAGTACGGAGCAATTTGGGATAGGACTTTTTTAAATGACATTTCTACTTGGCTAGAAAATATTGATTCATTTCCATTTGAAGAAGCCATTGCTAAATCCTGTGAAATTAAGGCGGAAGTAGTTTCAAAAGATGAGCGGGAGAGTGATCTGCGCCGCATCCTAAATTTTGGACATACCATCGGCCACGCTTTGGAATCTCACCTGGGATATGGCATAATTCGCCATGGAGAAGCTGTGGCTTTTGGAATGAAATGCGCCGGGTTTATTTCTCAAAAACTCAATCTAATTTCCAAAGACGAGGAATCAATTTTAACTAAAACCATCAACCGCTTACCGCTACCTCAATTACGCCATATTAATGGTAATCATTTAATGCCATTTATCAAAACAGACAAAAAATCAGAAAAGGGTGTCCTAAATTTTGTAGTTTTGGATGGACTGGGAAACGCCACAACTGTCACCCATGTTACTGAAGAATTAATTCAACAATCTCTGAAGGTACTTAATTGAATATCATTATTATTAATGGCCCCAATTTGAATTTACTCGGTATGCGTGAACCGGATATTTATGGCAGTGAAACATTATCTGATATAGAAAATTGGTTGAATGATCTGCCTGAAACTGAGTCTCATACCATTACTTGGTTCCAATCCAACCACGAGGGTGATCTAATTAATCGCCTCCATGAGGCCCTGGGGAATACTGATGGCGTTATCATTAACCCGGGCGCTTTAACTCATTATTCTTATGCCTTAAGAGATGCCATTTCATCTGTGAACATTCCTACGGTTGAAGTTCATTTAAGCGATATTTACAGCCGTGAGATATTCCGGAAAGTCTCGGTAATCAAAGATGTTTGTATCAAACAAATATCTGGAAAAGGAAAATTAGGATACTTAGAAGGACTAAAAAAACTACTTTCTGTCTTTGATTGATTCTGCAACTTTCCGGTAAGCTTCTCTAAAGGGAATCCCCTCTTTTACCATTTTGTAGGCTTTTTCTGTAGCGTATAATTCTTCTGTCATGGCCGTTAGGCATTTATCCTTATTTACTTTCAATCCAGAAACAACAGCAGCAGAAATACCGAGACAGACTTTCACCAATTTGATCCCTCGCATAACAGGTTCTTTGGATAACTGAATATCTCGATTATATCCGGAAATAAGATTTGCTGTGAGTGTTTTAACCTGCGTTTCATACCCCAATAAAACGTGATAACTGCCCCGTAGTAATTCCAACACATCGGGGTTTCTCTTTTGCGGCATGATGGAACTACCAGTACAAAATTCCTCCGGGAGCGAAAAATATCCAAATTCGGTCATTGAAAATTGAATAAGGTCAGAAGCCAACCTATTAATAGTTAATAAAAGCTGGCTCAAGCAATGTAAAAGTGATAGCTCTAACTTTCCTCTACTCAATTGACATGCAATCGGATTCTTCTGTACTTTGGCAAAACCCAATTCTTTCCCCGTCTTTTCTATATCAATTTTAATGGGGACACCGTAACCGGCCGCAGATCCTAATGGCGATTGGTCGATTAATTCTTTAGCCACATTAAGTATCTTGAGGTCATCTTTCATACTGTCCACATAGGCGCCGGCCCACATTGAAATTGATGACGGCATAGCCTTCTGCATATGGGTATATCCTGGGAAATCGATATTTTCTTTTTCTTTAGCGAATTGATTCAATGTATCAATCCACTGTTCGGCCAAGGCTTTGATCTTGTTCAATTCGTCCTTGTAATAAAGCCTAAGGGCCGTTAAAACCTGGTCATTCCTTGAACGTGCTGTATGAATTTTTTTCCCCACTTCCCCCACCTCACGCACAAGATAATTTTCAATAGCTGTATGGCAATCTTCTTGTGAAACTGAAATCTTAAAATCACCTTTTTCATGAAGAAGTATTATTTGATCCAATGCCACAACAAGTTGCATTACCTCATCGCCTTTTAAGTACCCCATTTCACCCAACATTGTTGCGTGTGCTTTAGAAGCAGTACAATCAAAGGGTACCAATGCCAAGTCCAATTCAGGATCATTTCCAACCGTGAATCGCTCGATCGATTTATGCAACAAAACACCCTTTTCCCAAAGTTTACTCATGGCTGACATCCTTTCTCCATTTATAAGGATTCCTGCGGTTGAGGACGAGTGAATGTGCTTTCAATCGAATTGCGTTAATATTGATGAATCCTTGAGAATCAGTGGCATCAAAGCCCCCTTCCACATCCATACTAGACATATTCTGGTCATAGAGCGAGGTTGGAGATTCCCGCCCGATGGAAATAACATTTCCTTTTAACAAAGCCACCCGAACGGTGCCATCTACTGCTTCTTGGCTCTTGCTAATTGACGTTAATAGAAAATCCATTTCAGGGGAAAACCAAAATCCGTTGTAGATCAATTCTGCAAATTTGGGAATGAGCATGTCGCGAATATGCATAACTTCTTTATCCATGGCAACACCTTCAAGATCCCGGTGTGCTTCCCAGAGGATAGTCGCTCCTGGCGTTTCATAAACTCCTCTTGATTTAATGCCGATAAAGCGATTCTCCACCATATCCACCCGGCCAATGCCGTGCTCACTGCCCAATTCATTTAAGTATAAAAACAGTTCAAGTCCGTCCGTCTTTGTGGTGCCGTCATCCAGATTTTTAACTTGGATTGGAATCCCATCTTCAAACTTTATTTCCAATAATATTTCCTTTTCCGGTGCATCACTTATCCCATTTGTCATGCTGAAAACAGACGTATCGGGGCGGACAGAAGGATCTTCTAATTCACCTGCTTCATGACTTATATGCATGAGGTTTTCATCTTCGCTGTATGATTTTTTCTTTGTAGCCGTCACGGGAATTTTATATTCATCAGCGTAGGCTAATAGATCATTGCGGCCTTTAAATTGATCTAAAAAGTCTACATCTTTCCACGGTGAAAAAACCTGAATTTTTGGATCCAAAGCATAATAGGCCAATTCAAACCGAACTTGGTCATTCCCTTTTCCGGTAGATCCATGAGAAACAATTGTGGCACCTTCTTCATGGGCAATTTCAATCTGTTCTTTGGCTAAAACTGGCCGGGCCAAGGATGTCCCTAAAAGGTATCGTCCTTCATACAGCGCATTTCCCTGCAAAGCGGGATAAATGTAATCCGTCACAAATTTCTTTTGCAAGTTTTTGATATGAACTTTAGATGCACCTAAAACCATGGCTTTTTCTTCAACCGCCTCAAAGTCATCTTTTTGACCCACATCACCTACAAAACAAATAACCTCATACCCTTTATTCACCAACCATTTCAGTATAATGGATGTATCCAG
>JABGTK010000008.1 GCA_018647265.1 Candidatus Neomarinimicrobiota bacterium
CGATCTGTCCACCCATTTACCTCCATAATAAATGCTGACCCATCATCCAAAAAATATGGCCCTATAACCTGTCCTTTTTGAATTTCATTATTGAATAATCTATCACTGATAAATGGATCATTATTATCTATCCAATTCACATCTCTAACAGGAATATTCCCTTCAAAGTTAACAGAATAAATATCATTGAAAGATATTCCTTCATCTATGGCTCTTTTTACTGAATCAGCGAATGCACCTCCTGGAAAAGAAAAGTAATTAACATGATATATACGGCCCGCCATTTTAAAAAAATGATTAATTTCATCATCTTTTAACAAAACTTTATTGTGACCTTTTTCAAAATAAAGTAATTGTCGCATGGCTTGTTCTTTTCGCCCTTTTAAAAAAGTGTTAAGATTATCAGAATTTATTTGATTATTAACTGACTCTGCCTCAATTGCCAATAATTTTTCAGCAATAAGATTATTTAAGATTATTTTTTTATGAAGGTATTGATTACCACGGCAATAGTCTGGACGGAGGGTGTATTCAGTACGATTCAAATAATCTTGACGGGTGATCAAACGATCCCCAATCTTTGCTAGAATTTCTAACTGATTATCTGATGAAAATTTGGTTTGACATCCGATTAAAAAAATCAGAACATGGATAAGATAGCGGAGATGCACCTTTGAATTTATTAAAATGCAATACTGATTGTATAAGAGTTTAGACCACCAAAAATATCCATAGATCGGTGAGCATAATCAATTTGAAAAGATTGATTCCCCATAAGGTTAATTTTTAAACCGCCACCATAAGTCATTCCAAATTGAGAATCAGGCATATATAAAGATTTATATCCCGATCGGAGATACAGGCTACCCATGCCCGCCATACGGAATTCATATTGACCCCCCATATTAATATACTCTGCATTATTATTGGGATGCACTGCATCAACGGCAATTGTGAGTCGATGTAATTCTGAATATATGGGTTTTAGACCAATACCAATTCTAAATAATAAAGGCAATTCCCATTGATTTGGTCTAAACTGGCCAGGTACATCAGCATAGTTCCCATCTTCATAAGGTGAAATATCTATAGGATTTAATAAATCAATACCATCATATTTTAATCGAGTTCCATAATTTGAAATACTCATTCCAATCCTAAGGCCATTTTCTTTATTACCAGTTGGAGATAAAAATTTAGTGTTAACAATCGCACCAAGATCTAGTGCAAAAGCCTTTGCCGTAGAATGCCATATTTTCGAATTAATTAATTTTGCTGATACCCCAAAAGAAAACCATTGTACAATTTTACGTGAGTACGTTAAAGCAGCACTAAATTCATTCGCAGCGAATTGCTCGCCAGTCCCCTCCTGCTGAGCCATGGTTGTTACTTCCATATCTCCATAACCCATATGAGTCAAACTAAAGGCAAAAGTCCCTAAGCGTTTTACATGAATCGTTGAACCAATAAACATCATATTAATATCAAGAACCCAAGGCTGCTTCATAAAAGCATTTTCATTCCGCTCCACAAACGCCAATGCAGCAGGATTCCAGTAAACCGATGTTGGACCATCTGCAAAAGTGACTCCGGCATCGCCCATAGCTGCATTGGCACTGCCCACGCCAATTTCAAGAAAATTAACAGCTGTTGAGCCATACCTATATATATTTTGGGCAGACACAATGTTTAAAGTAAAAAATAAAATGATTATCTGAAAACGTCTCATTTAATTACCGCAAACTTTCCAATTTTCTGATCGCCAGTTGCCAATGCTTCAATATGAAATAGATACATTCCCGCTGCAATTTCTAATCCTTCCCGGGTGAGCATATCCCAATGGACAACTCCTTTTTCTGGTGAATTATTGATAACAATCTCATCTACTAAAACTCCGCTTATTGTAAATATTTTAATTAGAGCCTGAGCGGGGACATTTGTAAACATTAAACTGCGACGTTGATTTAAAAACTGATTTGATACAGCCGGTTCCATCACATTGGTTGCCACATAAGGATTAGGTACAACCCGAATATTATCCATCGTTTTGGAAAGGGAATCAGCATTAATACCATCATAAGAATTAATTGTGAACGTTAAGTAATCATCTTTCCAGAATGGTCTAGAAAATTTGACTCGAAAAATATCGTCACTTTTGGGATAGGTTGCTGTGGATGCTAAATTAAAATCTATAACAAAAGCAGTTCCAGCCCACTTACCATCATTGCGCATTCCACCGACAATTATTTTATCTTCAGATTTGTCAAAAACACCGTTTTTATTTACATCATGTACCACCATATCCATGAGGACGTGGCTTCCATCCGGCTTTAATAAAGTTTCATTCTTAACATAGAACCCAAATGATTGACCTAAAAGAATTTCATTGGTAGGTATTCTATCATCAACGGCATCCCTAATGCCAGTTTTGATACTGGTTGTTGAAGTATACACACTTGGATCAGAACTAAAGATGATATGATAATCCCAAGGCAAATAGGAAGATTCTCGAATAGTAGGTACAACACGCATGATGCCACTTCCTTGAACCCACCCTGAATTCGCATAATCGTAAGAACCTTGCTCAAAAGGCAGGTCAACATTCAGTTGAATCCCATCAAAAATATCCGTACTAAATGGTGCTTTTGTATTTAGAGTCCAGTATCCTAAAGAATCGACCTTGATCAAATTACTCCCCACAAATTTTAATGGGGTCTCTTTATAAATGATAGTGCCTTCACTAAGATCAGTAACCATAATTGAATTTGTTGTATACATCAATCCATAATCATATTGGGGAAGGAGTGCAATAGTATCTATGTCAAATGTGACTTGATATTGATGATCTTTTTTAATACTGGACTGAGCAAGGATAGATGGCTCTATTTCTCCCCCTCCTGGAAGATTAGAGTCATCTATTGTAATATCTGGAGCTACATAGCCGGCAGCTGGTTTAAAAGGAGTTACTATGGCTACGTTTTTACCAATGGATCTGACTTCTTCTGCTTCGTCAAGTTCCACCACTACATTATTCTCAGATGGTGATATTCC
>JABGTK010000009.1 GCA_018647265.1 Candidatus Neomarinimicrobiota bacterium
AACCATCGGGCCATTGTATTTTTAGATGGTCTGTATCACTTTTTAGTCCCATGATTTGAATGGGAGAATTCTGAGACCAATATCCTGAACCGGATTGGATTTCCTTACCGGCCCTTTTTGATCCTTTTTCTCAAGTGCAGAAAATCATGGACATAACTATAGAATTAACAGGTACTAATAGCTGGTGCAAATAGGTAATTATTCCAGATAAAAATAGGGTGTTCGCCCCATTGACAGGTATTATGTTAATAGTTGTAAAATTAGGACTATATTTTCAAAGACAGTACGAACTTTCGCAAAAAAGAGAACTATGGAGGTGGGACCAGGGACAATGAAATTCGATCGGTTTGGTTGGTTATAATTGAGAACTGGACCCGATAGTGTTCAGGAGTTCTTATAAATAATGTTAATAATAATAATTCTCCTTATTACTTAACAACATTTAGTTGTATAGACGCAGATCATAGTAGTTTAAATTCATCCACAGGAATTTCAAATTGATGGGTATACTTTTATTTATCGTTGTAAGACAACATATGGCTAGGTAAGGAAAATATGAGAAAATATATTTTAGTCTCATTTACATTCCTGACGCCAGCACTTTTACTTGTGACTGGATGTCGTATCACGGAACCAGAACCACCTGGAAAAAATTTCCATATCGAAGAGCTACCAAGTTTTTTTAGAGAACCTGCATGGCATCCCCAAGGACAATGGATTGCTGTATCCCATGGAGATAGTGTAGACACGAACACAGACGGAATAAAAGACAATATTTTTTGGGGTATATGGGTCATACATGCAGATACTGGCATTAAACAGCCACTTATTCGTGGCTTCAGTTACCCTGCTTGGAGCTCTGATGGACTCAAACTCGCAATGCACAAAATGGGACAGATATTTACTGTTGAAGTTTTGAATTATGATCCTGCCGAAATAGACATGTCAACATTACAGCAATTAACAACAAAAGGGAAAAATTTCTTCCCGGCTTGGAGTAATGACGGAGCCCGTATTACCTATGATTCTGATATTGATGACACTAAATATGATATCTGGGTCATGGATTCAAATGGAAATAATAAGATAAACATTAGTAGTGAAAGTGATAGTGCAGGGGAAGGTGGATGGAGATTCCCTATTTGGTCTCCCGATGACAAGTGGATAGTTCATGGACGTTATATGTCAAATGGCCAAGCGGGTACTGATGTATTTACTATGGATACAAACGGAACAAATTCAAAATGGATTGCCCATGGTTCCTTCCCTAGATATTCATATGATGGAACAAAATTAGCATTTTATACGGAACCCGGTCTAACTATATGGATTATTGAAGCAGACGGGACTAATCCTCGTCAGCTAACCCAAGGGCCTGATTGGGATTTTTCTTGGAGCCCTGATGGGAAAAGTATTGTCTTTCTTCGGTGGGCAGTCAACAATCGTAATCCTATACCAAAAGGTAATGGTCAACTTTGGGTAATTGATGTGGACGGAACTAATCTCCGACAACTTACATTTTTCAAGGGAATATACGGTCCACCATTATCTCTTGGAGATCAATTATTTCCCAGTTATAACTTAAGAAATAACGTTAATAAGTAAGAAAGCTTCTTAATGCGGAAGGGTGAATTCTGTTAGCCTTTTTGCCAACTAAACAAGAGGATAGATAATCATGACGAGACGATTACCAAAAGAAAATTCTTGCAAATGGCCGAGTCTATGTGCTGTTGTATTAGGATTTTTTCTAATTACAATTTCACTTGAGGCTCAAAACAGTAGAGAAAACTCATTTGAGCAAGTTAAGCGAGAATTTATTGTTGAATTCAAGCCTGGAATTCTCACCTTACCTCAAGGTAGAACTAAGGGTAGATTGGATGAGATTGAAATACCATCTCAAGAATTACACCAGATTTTAGTAAACGGTAGAGTCTCTGAAATATCGCGCCTTATCCCTAATTTTGTTGCAGAAAACCGTTTCAAGATGACCAGAACCGGTGAACCGGTAGAGTTGACCGATTGGTCAAATGTATATTTATTACGGTTGGCTGTTCCGATGATGCGTGATAGCCTGCTGAATACTATGTCGAGGCGCCCGGAAGTTATTTATGCTGAACCAAATATTTTAGGCAAGCTATTTACTGACCCCAACGATCCGCACTTTTCAAAACAGTGGGCTATGAAAAATGAAGGGACTGCTGCGCAAGGAGGAGGAACAAATGATTCAGATATTGACGCAGAAGAAGCTTGGGAAATAACGACAGGATCAAGTGCAATTAATATTGCAATAGTTGATGCTGGTATGCAGACTAACCATCAGGATTTTACGGGTCGCGTAATAGGTGATATAGGTGACAATCATTATCATGGCACAGCAGTAGCAGGAATCGCAGCTGCACAAGGTAACAATTCAGTTGGAGTTGCTGGTGTGGCCTGGAACGTCGGTATCATTAATGAAGACTTAGGTGCAATAACGATTGTTAATGCCACAAATGCAATTCAAAGCGCCATTAATCGCAATGCCCATGTTATTAATAACAGTTATGGGTTTGACCAGATTAATAACTCTTTTACCCTTTACAGGGCGTTTACAGATGCATATAAGATGAATTTGACTACTGTAGCCGCAATGGGAAATGATGGTAACGATTTATACCCACAGTCACCAGCCAATTTTGGAAGAATAGTAATCGCGGTCGGTGCTACAAAGAACACTGATTCCAGGAAGGCGAACTCTAGCACAGGACCCCATATAGACGTTGTGGCGCCAGGGGGTTCTGGTAAAGATTTTCCAGACGAAGAAAATATTTTCACTACTCTACCAGGGGATAGTTATGACAATAAAACCTTCATTGATGGTAAATGGGAACCAATTTCGGGAACTTCATTTTCTACCCCAGTTGTTAGCGGTATTTCTGCTCTTCTACTATCGTTTAATCCCTCTTTGTATAACGATGACATAAGGCAAATCATTAGAATTTCTGCCGAAGATAAAGGGCCATCAGGATTTGATAATGAATACGGAGAAGGTCGCGTAAACGCCCGCGCTGCATTGGATTCAATCCGTTCTCCGAATCAATTAAACCATTGGTTTTCCACAGGCGGTACGGTTGTATCTAGTTTGTGGAATAATTATCAGGAATTTTATGGATTACCGGGTTTGGGTGATGGTACTTATATCGTAGAAAGGCATGAGGTCGAAAAGACTGTGTCCTTTCCATCTTCCTTTAGTTCTACGCCCCATGTCTGGGGTCGTGGAGTTGCTTCTAACGGGTATTCTAAAGCTGATCCAAACTTTACAATGGGCTATTGTGAAGTTGTTCCCGGTACAATCACGAATACGAGCGTTAGGTTAAGAACCTATGTATATGATATTTATATTGAAGATCCAGTAGATGGTTTCCCCGATTATTGGGATACTTATCCATGTGATCCGGGCCAGGTCGTATTTGCCTATACTGCGCTTGGAACTTTTCCTCCCCTTGCTGTCTCAATTAGCGGCCCCTTGTTTCTGGATTTTAAAGAAACAGGTTATTATACCGTTAACGTTACCGGTGGTAACGGATCAATAGGTTATCAATGGAAAATTAAAAATGACGGTAGCAGTATTTGGTCGAATTTAGGAATTTCTCAGTCTCAACAAGTGACAATGGGCACTACAAGCTTTACAATGAAGGTTGAGGTGACCAGAGGGAGCGAATCTGACTTTGAGACAAAATATGTCCAATATAATTCAGGCGGATTTAATCCTAAAATATTATTGTTGCCTCAATCTTATTCCTTATCACAAAACCATCCCAATCCATTCAATCCGACCACTACAATTAAATATGAATTGCCGGAAGCCAGTTCAATTTCCCTAGTTATTTATGATCTTCGAGGAAATGAAGTAACACGCTGGACCATGGGCAATGAACGAGCGGGATATAAACGAAAAACCTGGAATGGAACAGATACAAATGGGAATCGTGTACCGGCAGGTGTTTACATTTACAAATTAACAGCGCGTTCAATGGAAAGTGATCAGATCTTCACCAATAGTCGAAAGATGGTGTTGATGAAATAAAGAATCGGGTGGTTATAGAATGGAGAAAGGGCCGATTAATTTTCCGTAAATGTAACCGTTAATTTATTCCCATTTAATGGCTCGGTGGTTTTAGAACCGTCGGGCCATTGGATTTTTAGATCAGATGCTTCCCCTTTTATTCCCAAAATTTGAATAGGAGAATTCTGAGACCAATATCCTGAACCGGATTGAATCTCCCGCACGGGACCCAAGGAGCCGTCTTTATAACTAATTTGAATTTTTGCACCAAAGGCCCATGGATTAAATTTTGAACCCCTTAGTTTAACCCTTAATCCCGGTTCCGAATTTGTATTTTCATATAATTTTGTTTGCGCCCCGTTCTGGGTAACAATTAGATCAATTCGATTATCCAGATTAAAATCGGCAAA
>JABGTK010000010.1 GCA_018647265.1 Candidatus Neomarinimicrobiota bacterium
CACGGACTCAAAAGCAAAGTAACCCCTGAAGATTTGGCAATCTTTGAAACGGGCGTTCGTTATCACATGTACCACGCTTTAGGATTAATCTTGATTGGTATTTTGGGATTCCATTTCAATTCAGAAGTAATCCAACTTCCAGCTGTTTTATTATCAGTTGGCATTTTGATTTTTTCGGGCAGTCTGTATATCCTCGTCCTCACAGGATTGCGTTGGATGGGGGCCATTACACCTATTGGTGGACTTGCCTTGATTGCCGGATGGGTTCTGCTCGCATTTCGATTGATTAAATCTTAAATCTCATTTAAAAATGACCGGTCCGAAGCGTGTATTAAAAACTTTCGATGCTACATCGATGGTGACGGGAAATATGATCGGTTCAGGCATTTTCCTTTTAGCAGGATATGCCGCAGCACCGGTACCCAATGATGTTACATTAATTTTAGCTTGGGTTGGAGGTGGACTCATGGCTTTGCTTGGTGCCTTTGCCATTGCAGAATTATCAACGCGATTTCCTGAAACGGGCGGTGATTTTCTTTATTTACATAAGGTATTCGGCCCATTTCCTGCATTCCTTTATGGGTGGATGAGTCTTGTAATATTTGAGACGGGGTCCATTGCTGTCCTCGCACTTTTCTCTGCAAAATATACCCACCAATTTTTCCCTGCTTCTTTGGCATTGTCCGAACCGATGTTAGCGTCCGTAATCGTTTTGGGATTTTCGGGAGTTCATTGTCTGAAAGTCGAAGTGGGATCGAGGTTTCAATCTATCTTAACGGTGGTAAAAATATTGGGTATTTTTCTAATGGTCGCTCTTTTATTTGGAGGTGATTCGGCACCATCCGTTGCATTAGCTGACGGTTCTTCTTCCAATTCATTCGTGGGATTTTCCCGTGCATTAACACCGATCTTTTTTGCATATACTGGTTGGAATGTGGCTGGGTACATGGGGGGCGAAATTAAAAATCCGCGGAAGACTTTACCGAGGGCATTGATTGGCGGAACACTTCTCACAACCATTATCTACGTTATTGTGAATTTATCCTTTTTGAAATCAGTTGGGTTGGCTGGAATCCAGGGTCAGGATATGGTACCGCTCGTTGCGTTGAAGGCAATAGGAGCGGAAGGATGGACTAAATTTTTATCCATTTTAATTTTCGTTAGTGTTACCAGTTCATTGTCTATCACTATTCAAACAGCTGGTGCCCGGGTCATCCAGTCTATGGGAGAACAGGGTGTCTTTTTTAAATTCACTGCACAAACTCATAAAAAGTTTAAAACGCCAGTGAATGCAATTTTACTCCAGGCATTTTGGACAATTGTGCTCATGTTTGCGTTGAATATCGAAAGTCTACTGGATTCAGCAACAGTGGTAATGATCATGTTTTCTGCTTTATCTATTTCAACTTTACTCAAAGTGGATCGATTCAATGATGGTGATGAAATTTATCGCATTCCATTATTTCCTTTGGTTCCCGCTGTATATATCATCAGCGCCGTTTTTATCAGTTGGGGCGTGATTCAATTTCATTTATCCCAAGGGAGTATTTTACCTATTTGGGGATTGGGCTTTTTAATATTTGGTTCTATTGTTTATTTAATTTGGAAAAAATGGATGTGGCATGAGTAAAGTAAAAGATATGGGATTGGCTGTAGAGGGAAAGAGACTGTTGGATTGGGCTGAAAGTAATATGCCAGTTCTTGCCTCAATTCGAGAACGATTTGAAAAAGAAAAACCATTGGCTAATATTCGGATTGGTGTGGCTCTTCATTTGGAAAAGAAGACGGGCATATTATTAAAAACATTGGTAGCTGGTGGGGCAGAAGTTTCTGCAGCATCTTGCAATCCTTTGACCACAGATGATCGAATTGCAGCTGCATTGGCAGATGAGATTGACATCTTTGCGTGGACGGGCCAAAATGATACTGAATATTACGAATGCTTAGATTCGGTCATTGCTTCTAAGCCGCAGATTACCATTGATGATGGGTGTGATTTGATCCATTTATTCCATACGAAATATGCAGATCAATTGGATGATGTAATCGGTGGATGTGAAGAAACGACAACAGGAATAATTCGGTTAGAAGCCATGAAAAAGGATGGTGAATTGAAATTGCCAGTGATGGCTGTGAATAATGCCCATTCTAAATATTTATTTGATAATCGCTATGGTACGGGTCAGAGCGTAATAGAAGGCATCCTGAATGCCACCAATACATTAATCGCGGGAAAGACAATTGTAGTGGTGGGTTATGGTTGGTGCGGTCGAGGTATCGCCAATCGCTTAAAAGGACTTGGGGCAAAAGTTATTGTGGTCGAAACCGCAGATGAAAACCCCGGTGGTTCTTCCGGATATCACCGCGCTTTGGAAGCATCCTATGACGGGTGTTGGGTCATGCCCATGGATGAAGCTGCGCCAAAGGGAGACATCTTTATTACGGCCACAGGCAATAAGCATGTTATTTCTGGTGCTCACTTGGATAAAATGAAAGATGGGGCTATCCTGGCGAATTC
>JABGTK010000011.1 GCA_018647265.1 Candidatus Neomarinimicrobiota bacterium
ATTTCTTCCAGTGCGGATAAGTTAGTGATTCAATTAAAATGTAATCCCGAAAGTCCCTATGATCTTGCGCCAATTCAAATACTAATCGGATTGCCAAATTCAACTTTACCTCGGTTCATCACACAAGCAGGGCAATCTGCAAAACATCCCTTTAAAAAAATAAATATCCATGAGACTAAATGGATTAACCAACAGATTGTTAACGGACTCCAAACAGGGACACTTCAAATAAGTCCTATGTCTCTTAATGGTGATTACTTTCAGAATCAAACCATCACCATTCAATTCGGCGGGACAAAAAGAATCAATCGCCAAATATTATCAAATCAACGCAAACTATTGGCACCAAAAATAGTTAACTGGGAGTCGGCCAAAAACTGGATTGAAACGCAAAAACGTGCATTGAGTAAAATACAGACATTTCCTGCAGGTCGGTGGCTTAGACTCACCTTGAAAGATGACAATATTTATAAAATAACAGCCACTATTATTCATTCGACCCTAAACTCAGGAGAGTCTCTGGACCCACGCAGTTTTATGCTTTTTACCGGTTCCGCTCTAGGGCGGGATAGAACTTATGAATTAACCCAAAAAATCAGCGCTAATGTTACAATCCCTGAAAATATGATTGAGATTTCCCTGAATATTAATGGTGAATCGGACGGCAGTCTGGATACCAATGATGACATTATTTTCTACGGCCTTGGTCCCAGTGGTTTCGACCAGAATATGGCGAAAATCACATGGCACCAAAATCTGTATTTCACTGAATCGGTCTATTGGCTTTTGATTCCAGACGATGCATCGCTTCGGGGAAAAAGAGTTGAAACAGGGAATACAGTGGCTAATGGTCCACTCAGCATGGATTATGGTTTATCTTACCTTCATTTTGAAACAGATATAGCCAATCCCCATGAATCTGGATTGGCATGGGGAAATACATCCATTCGCCAGGGAGGATCATTCTATCAACCTGTTGAATTAAGCAATCCCGTATCTTCTACAACCGCCAGCGGGTCTTTCGGTATGATTGGTAAAGAATCCGTATCAACTCGCTATGGCAATTCAAAACATGAAGCAAAACTTTCCTTGAATTCAAATGAGTTGCAATCTCTATCTTGGTCCAACCTAGGACTAAAATCGGACAGTTTTTCCATTCCCGCCAGCGTATTGACAGATGGGTCACAATCTTTTCAGATCACCAATAGTTCGGATAATCCCAACTCAGAACCATACTTTGACTTTTTAACTTTATCCTATATTCGGGAATTGACTTATACCAACCCATTTGAGTTTTTCTCGTCCGTAGTAAATAATGACATGACTTTCACAATTTCCGGACTTAATCTAAAGGTTTGGAATATTACTGATACAGTCAACCCTAAAAATATTCCGTTGAAAACTAACAATGATAAAACTGAAATTCGTGTATCTCTCCCGGCGGATACGTTGCAGCGATATTTTGTATTCAACCCGAATGATGTTCAAACTGTAGCGAGTATGTCCTTATTAGGGACTAAATCATTCACAGCGTTGAGGAATAACCTTGCCGGTGCAGACCATATTATAATTGGGCCGGAAGAATTTCGTAGCGCCGCTCAACCATTGATCGACCATCGCGGTAGTTCCATTTATTGTTCAACTGAAGATATATATAATGAATTTTCCGGTGGAAACATAGATCCAGTAGCCATTCGCCATTTTCTCCAATGGACACAAATAAACTGGAGCCAAAAACCAATCACTGTTCTTTTTATGGGCGATGCAGATTATGATTACCGCAATATTACAGGGCAGTCAAACATGAAAGTACCCACAATAGAAGTGGGCACGAATTATTCACACGCCACCGACGACCGTTTGGTTGCTTTCAATGGCATTATTCCAGAGATGGCTACGGGACGATTCCCAGCGCGAACGGCAGAAGAAGTCACAGCATTTGTAGAAAAGATTATTGCCTTTGAGACGAATATGCCTTCTGGACTTTGGAAACAACGGATAACTCTTGTGGCAGATGACCCTGCTCGCCCGGAAAGGGAATCCTATGAACTATCTGTGGGTAAAAGCCATACACTCAATTCAGAACGACTGACAAAGTCGATCCCCAATTTCATGGAAATAAAAAAATTATATTTGGTCGATTATCCTGAAGTGAGTGACGGATCAGCTTTTGGGGTTATTAAACCAGAGGCCACTCAAGCTCTATTTGACCAAATTTCTGCAGGCACAGCCATTATCAATTTCATCGGTCACGGGAACCCCACCCAATGGGCCCAGGAAAAATTACTCATTATTAATGAAACTCGAAATGATATCCAATTCATTAAAGCAGAAATGAAACTTCCCATTTGGGTAGCGGGCACATGTAACTGGGGCCATTTTGATCAAATCGGGTCTGAATCATTTGCGGAAGAATTGATTCGAACACCCATGGATGCTGCATCAGCCATTATTACAACCACTCGCGGTATTACGGTGTCCAGCAATATTCATTATTTAGAAAAGATTTTTTCAGCCTTTTTTCCCGACGGAGGAATAATGGATGCAACTTTAGGCATGGTTCTGCAATCGGTAAAAACGGGCGGATCCGACGGCGAGCTCTTTCATCTCTTTGGCGATCCTGCTATGAGACTGCCCATTCCTTCTCAGCTCATCAGCGATAGTCGGGTGACTCCTGATACATTAGCCACTCTTGATGTGGGTACTTTATCCGGAACAGTACCATTCGCCAGTGGAGAAGGATACTTCGTTTTTGAAGACGGCCCGACTACTGTTACAAAATCCTTTAATTTTTCTTCTTCCAAGAAACAAATTTCTTATTTAAAAAATGGACCAACCTTATTCCGGGGAGCCTTCACTTTCGAAGGATCTTCCCTTTCTCCACAATTCCGTGTGCCCAAGGATATTACTTATTCAGATCAGCCGGCCAAAGTCAGGTTTTCAATTTCTGGCAATATAGATGAAGAGGCAATTGGTGCTGTCTCCGGGATTCAACTGACATTGGGGTCTCCCTCTAATGATACTGAAGGACCCATTGTCACATTCGAAACTGAATCAGGGCGGATGCTACGAAACGGAGATCATCTATCTTCTGAAGGGAAACTCATTATCAGGCTTTCTGATCCACTGGGAATAAACCTCACAGGAGAAAAGGGACATGAGCTCTATTTAATCCATCCAGAAACAGAGGAAAAATCCTTGGCAGTTGAACAATTCATTTATGATGTGAACAGCCTTAATACAGGCACGATTCAATATAAAATCCCTATAGAGCAGGATCAACTTTCACTCGATGTCAGCGCTTGGGATAATGCAAATAATCCAACTGAAGCGCGAATTGACCTAACTTTATTAAAATCGAAAAAGTTAGATTTGCTCCACGTTTTCAACTTTCCAAACCCCTTTGCCCATGAAACGCAATTCACCTTTGAGCTTACTTCTGATGCTAAAATAACAGTGGATATTTATACACTTGAA
>JABGTK010000012.1 GCA_018647265.1 Candidatus Neomarinimicrobiota bacterium
AAGAATAATGTAGTTCGTGTCTTGGAAAATTATTGCCCAGGATTTCATGGTATGATCGAATCGTCGTCCCTCCTTTCTCCCGTAGATTTGGAAAACCAATTTGGATTAACCGAAGGAAATTTGAATCATGGTGAAATGACATTGGATCAATTTATGTTTATGCGTCCTACAATCAGTTCAGCACAATATAAATCGCCCATAGAAAACCTATATCTTTGCGGACCGGGCACCCATCCCGGCGGTGGACTTCATGGTACAAATGGGTTTAATGCGGCACGGGAAATGTTGAAATGACAACCTTCAAAAAAACAGCTGAAACTTTACCTAAAGGCGCACACACTTTGGATCGGGATTATTACGTAAATCCGGAAATTCTCAAAAAAGAGTATGAAAACCTTTTCCTAAATAATTGGATTTGTGCGGGAAGATCATTGGACTTGGCCAAAAATGGCCAATACAAAGTGATCAATGTTGATACGGAAAGCGTCATTGTTCTGCGGGACAAGAATGGAGATTTGAAAGCCCACTTTAATGTTTGCAGACATCGTGGAACTCGTATTTGTAAAAATGAAACCGGCCAATTTTCTAAATCCATCCAATGTGGTTATCACGGTTGGACTTATGATTTGAAGGGGAAACTAATCGGCGCCCCACATATGGATGCGGTTGATGGATTTAATAAAAAAGATTACCCACTTCATTCCGTTGCTTTGGCGGAATGGGAAGGATTTATTTTTATCAATTTATCTGACGAACCGAAAAATTTCGATTCTGTTTTTGCCCCTTTAAAAGATCGCTTCAACCCATGGAATATCTCTGATTTGGTCGTGAAGGAAACAAAAGAATATATAGTTAAAGGTAACTGGAAACTGGTGATCCAAAATTATTGTGAATGCTACCACTGCCCCATTCTACACCCTGAACTAGCTGCTATTCACAATTATATGGGTGGCCAAAATGATCTTCACGAAGGTCCTTTCCTTGGCGGTTACATGGATTTTTATGATGATAAAGACAGTATCACCGCCAGCGGTGAAATGTGTTGCCCGCCTTTGGATGGTGTTAAAAATAAAAACTTAAACCGGGTTTATTATTATGCCATCTCCCCCAATATGCTATTGAGTCTTCATCCTGAATATGTTATGTATCATACGGTTTGGCCAGATGGCGTAGATAAATGCAAGGTTACCTGCTCATGGTTATTTGCAAAAGATGTGGTTGACTCCGGAAAATTTAATACAAAAGATGCCATCGATTTTTGGGATATGACCAATAAGCAAGACTGGTATATTTCTGAATTATCCCAATTGGGCATTCAGTCTAAAAAATATTCACCGGCACCTTATTCCGGTCAGGAGAGTTTATTGGCAGCGTTTGATAAATATTATTTGAGTGAACTAAACTCAGAAAATTAATTTATTATAATTGGGTAACTTGAATTTCCCTTTATTTCAATTCTGCTAAAAGGGACTCAAAAGGAATATCGTGGATTGGTGAACAGCGTTCCCTTTTTTGTTATTTCACCCTATAAATCCTAATCCAAGATAAAATGCCATTGCAATACCGCCAGCAATTAAGGTGTATGGTAATTGCGTTTTTACGTGGTCAATATGATCACAGGCGCTCCCCAAAGATGAAAGGACGGTTGTGTCTGATAATGGTGAGCAATGATCTCCAAATACTCCACCGCCAGCAATTGCGGCAAAGGTACCATAAATAAGAGTATTTACTTCACCGCCGGTAAATTGAAACGCCAATGGCATGGCAATGGGAATCATGATGGCATAAGTCCCCCAAGATGTTCCGGTAGAAAAACTAATGAATCCTGCCAGAAGAAAAGTAATCATGGGAAGCAAATTTGGCAGTAGCCATGCCTCGGTTAATTCAACAACATACTCGGCTGTTTTTAATTCGCGACTAACAGTATTGATACAGAATGCCAGTGCTAGAATAATAACAGCCGGCATAACCCCCTTCATTCCTGCCATAACCGTTTTCATTACCCCTTGTAGATTATCTATTTTTTGGATCATCATGGTGATAGCAAAAAGGGTACACACGGTAAGATAGCTTTGTAAAATAGCGATTTTCCCAAAAATAATAAAACTTGTCAGGTTGATACCCACAACCAGCGCAATTGGAAGAATGAAATTTAAAAAGATATTGGGTTTTCCCGTAGTTGATACTTCCAAGCTTGTGAGTTCTTTTCCCATCATGGGTATGGCGCCATCCCTTAAAACTTTCCCATCATTTTTTGCCCGATCTTCTGCCGTTTTCATAGGACCAAAATCAGGAATTAAATTCATAGCCAATAGACCCACCATGCCAATGGCTAAAAATGAATAAAAATTAAAAGGAATACTCTGTATATAAAGATCCATTGCAATTGTTTTATCTGCCACAGGCCCAATACCCACAATTAATCCTACCATATAAACCGCCCACCCTGTAAATGGAATGAGAACAATCATTGGGGCAGAAGTGGAATCACAAATGTAGGCCAATTTTTCCCGTGATATTTTATATTTGTCCGTGAGTGTTCGCATAACTGGTCCAACAAACAATGGGCTAAAATAATCACTGAAAAATATTGTAATCCCTAATCCCCAGCCCAAACCACCTACCTGCCTTCGGGTGCGAACCCAACTACCTACTTTTTCTGTAAACAGTTTGATAGCACCGGACCGTTGGAAAAAAGCCACAAGAATTCCAATATTAAATTCTAATAATGTAACCCAAATAAAATCTTTTGAAGCCAAAGCACGAATGAGAAAATCAGGAAAACCTGCAATCCCTTCTCCTAATAATAACACACCTACGAAGCAAGCTACCAATAGGCTTACAACTGCATCTCGGGTGATGAAGGCCAAGATCACAGCCAATAAAGGCGGAATGACAGATATCCAGGTTAATTCCATTTAGTTATTACTTTCTTTGCTTTTTACCAGTTAAAACTCTGGTCATAAATTGGCCATTTTTTCTCAATATAATAACACAAAAAGTGTTCACTCTATATAAATTCACAGTCTGTTTTTCGCCAAACATTTTAAAATTCTAAACAGCAAGAAATAATTTCCTATGTGCCCAGATATTACTCAGAACTTTTCAAGAAGACATATTGGACCAAGTTTGGAAGAACAAAAACTAATGTTAGCCGAATTGGGTTTTAAATCCATTGAGGCTCTCATTGAGAAAACGCTTCCTGAGTCGATTCGAACCAATTCCAGCCTGAATATTGGTCCAGGACTGAATGAGTTTACCCTTCTCAAAACAATAAAAGAAATTGCATCAAAAAATACCGTTGCGCGATCTTATATCGGTATGGGGTATTATGGCACTATCACCCCGCCCGTTATTCAGAGAAATATTTTAGAGAATCCCGGTTGGTATACTGCCTATACGCCTTATCAAGCAGAAATTTCTCAGGGACGATTAGAGGCGCTTTTAAATTTTCAAACCATGGTAACGGACATGACCGGCATGGATATAGCCAACGCCTCTCTTCTGGATGAAGCAACTGCAGCGGCCGAAGCAATGCTTTTACTTCTTAGGTCAAGTAAAAAAGGGAATCGGTTTTTGGTGGCTGATGATTGTCATCCCCAAACTATTGATGTATTAAAAACACGAGCAACACCAATTGGAATCGAATTAACAATTCAATCTTCCGATAATTTTGAATTTAAAAACGACGTTTTTGGCGCCTTAATCCAATATCCCGCGACAGATGGAAAAGTCACGAATTATAATGATATTTGTAAAAATGCCCATGACAATGGTGCCTTTATTGTTGTTGCGACTGATTTACTGAGCCTTGCCATCCTTCCTTCCGCTAATGACATCGGCGCTGATGTGGCCATTGGCAGTTCCCAGCGCTTTGGCGTACCCATGGGATTTGGGGGACCACACGCTGCCTTTATTGCAACAAAAGAAGCATTCAAAAGAAAATTGCCTGGTAGGATTATAGGCGTTTCTGTAGATAGCCATGGCAATCGCGCCCTGCGCATGGCGCTCCAAACAAGGGAACAACATATCCGGCGGGACCGGGCCACCTCTAATATTTGTACCGCCCAAGTGCTATTAGCTGTTATGGCTGGTATGTATGCTGTTTACCATGGATCAGAGGGTATTCGGGCTATCGCCAATCGCATTCATCGAAAAACGAAGGAATTGGCTACAGTCCTTTCAGATGCCGGACATATTATTATTCATGACCAATTTTTTGATACAATTCGCATTCGCTTAAACAACATTTCGGCAAATGATCTTCGGATAAAAGCAGATGACCGAAATATCAATTTTCGTTATTTCGAAAATGGAGATGTTGGTATATCGCTGGATGAAACAGTTTCACCCGGTGATTTGGGTGATATTCTTTCTATTTTCAGTGCAGAAACAGTGGATCGCAGTAATGGGTTCAACTTAACAAATACAAGGTCATCAGAATACCTGACTCATGATGTATTCACCGCTTATCACACTGAGACAGAAATGATGCGCTACCTCCATCGATTGGAGGTCAAAGACCTTACACTTAATACGAGTATGATATCATTAGGATCATGCACAATGAAACTCAACGCCGCCGCAGAAATGATGCCCATCACCTGGCCCGAGTTCGCATTCCTCCATCCATTCGCTCCGGCGAATCAAACCAAAGGATATAAAGAATTAAGTGACTCTCTTGCCGATTGGCTTATGGATATCACCGGTTTACAAGGATGTTCCTTGCAACCCAACTCCGGAGCCCAAGGGGAATTCGCTGGTTTGTTGGTTATTCGCACTTATCACCTTGACCGTGGAGATAAACAACGGAACATTTGTTTGATTCCTGCTTCGGCCCATGGAACCAATCCTGCCAGTGCCGTCATGTGCGGTATGGATGTGGTGGTGGTCAAGTGTGATGATGAGGGTAACATTGATGTTGCTGATCTGAAATCAAAAACTGAAAAGTATCATAACTCGCTGGCCGCTATTATGGTTACATATCCATCAACACATGGTGTATTTGAAGAAGCGATTGGGGAAGTCTGTGAAATCGTTCACCAGCACGGCGGACAAGTTTATCTGGATGGTGCCAATTTAAATGCCATGGTTGGGCTTGCCCGTCTAGGTGAATTCGGCGCCGATGTATGTCACATAAATCTGCATAAAACTTTTGCCATTCCACATGGCGGTGGCGGCCCGGGCATGGGGCCCATTTGTGTCGCTGAACACTTAATTCCATTTTTACCGGGGCACCCTATTTTAAATAATGATGAAAAAGCTATCCATGCTGTTTCGGCTGCACCTTTCGGTAGCGCAGGCATTCTACCCATATCCTGGGCATATATTTCACTACTTGGCAATGATGGGCTCAAGTCATCTACAGAAGTGGCGATTTTAAATGCCAATTATATGGCTCATCGGTTACAGGATCATTTCCCGATTTTATACCGGGGAACCAACGGTTACTCTGCCCATGAATTCATAATGGATCTTCGTCCACTGAAAAAAGAATCAGGCATTTCTGATGAAGATGTGGCCAAGCGTTTGATCGATTATGGATTCCATGCTCCCACCATGTCTTTTCCTGTCCCTGGAACGCTTATGGTTGAACCTACGGAAAGTGAAGCTAAATCTGAATTAGACCGATTTTGTGATGCCATGATTTCTATCAAAAATGAAATTAATGATGTGGCCAATGGGAAATCTGACGCCAATGATAACCCCTTAATTAATGCGCCCCACACCGCCATGCAGGTTACTTCTGATGATTGGAAACATTCCTATTCACGGGAGCAAGCTGCTTATCCTGCGCCATGGTTAAAAAACCATAAATACTGGCCAACAGTGGGTCGTGTGGATAACGCTTTTGGCGACCGTAACCTGATTTGTACTTGTCCATTAATTGAGGAATATGAACAAAGTTAAATCACTTATATTTTTCGGTTTGATTACGGCTTCTACCTTTGCTCAATCAACTTATTTTTTAGTCTTCTCATGGGATAATGGTAGAATTGAATTCAAGGAGATAGAATCGGTTAATGTATCGGTGAAACACCGAACACCAAAATATATATCAGATCAATTTTTATATGTAGAACTTAGTCAAGATGGAAGGCCCGTTTATTGGACAGCCATCCATGATCCGCGAAAAGTTCACGCTGAGTTTCCCAACCCTGATGGTACACTTTCACGTCAGGATGCAATCTTACTATCTGCTGATTTTTTTATAAGAGTCCCTGCGAATTTTGACGCTGATAAGATTCGTTTTCTTAAACCATCTCCCGGTAGAAGGCAGCGCCTTGAGCTCGATGTACCGTTATCAGAACAAACTGTGCTTTATACTATTGGGGAAATCCCGATTAATTTGACGGCCAAACTATGACGCGAATTTTCATCCTTTGTTTCACGGCATCAATCCTGTTTGGGCAGCGATTTCCCGTAACAATATTTCAAGAACTTGGGCCAAGGAGCAGACAGATTAATGTGGTCTTTTTAGCTGAAGGTTATCGAGAAAGTGAGATGGCAAAATTTCGTACTGATGTCCAAGCTGCCACTACTGCCCTTTTTAATATTTCCCCCTATAAAGAGTATAAATCATTCTTCAATGTTTATGGCGTTGAGGTTGTTTCCAACCAATCGGGAACAAACCATCCCAAATCTGCTAGTGATTGCCCAACCAATTCTGAAATTTTTGAAGCGGATACCTATTTCAACAGTACTTTTGATCGGGCAAATATTCATCGTCTTTTGGTTATCACCAGTTCCGGGAAAGCCAATAGTGTATTGCGGAATACAGTCCCCAACTGGGATATTGGGTTCGTTATTGTGAACCATACCATGTATGGGGGTTCCGGTGGTACTTGGGCTGTTTTCTCAACTAATTCATCTGCCCCACAAATTGCAATTCATGAAGCGGGGCACGCATTTGCAAATCTTGCCGATGAGTATGATTATGGTAGTGGCGGGCATGAAGCGCCCAATGCTACTGCAATTACGAACCGAACTAGTATTAAATGGAATAATTGGATCAAGGAAAGCACACCCATTCCTACTCCTGAGACCAATGTCTATAATGATGTTGTGGGCTTATTCGAGGGTGCGGTATATGAAACCAACGATTGGTACCGACCTAAACTAAATTGCATGATGAAATCATTGGGGCATGGATTCTGTGAAGTATGCACAGAGCAAACTATCCTTACTATTTACGATCTGGTGGCACCTTATAATTATTATTATCCTCAGTCGGGTGCATTAGAGATCTCTCATAGTTACCAGGGATTGTTTGAAGTAGATGGACGACAACTTTCTCCCAACACTATTAATTTGAATTGGTATCTTGATTCAACTCTCGTTGCGGAGAATGTAGCCAATTATACAGTGCGCGGTGCAGAATTATCCGAAGGTGCCCATGCGCTCATTGTAAGAGTAACAGATTCCACTGCAATGGTTCGCTCGGATCCGAATAATAATCGTACAGGGCAGGTGGTCTGGGAATTGAATGTAGGCCCATCTTTAAGTATTGATGGTAATTCTACTGTCCCAAATCAAATTGAATTGCATCCAAATTATCCCAACCCATTTAATCCATCAACTAGACTGTCATTTAGTTTACCCGAGATAACACCTGCAACACTTTTAGTTTTGGATATAAATGGAAGGGTTATTGATACCCTTTTGAATGGCACAATTCACGCCGGGACGCACACGATCTATTGGAATGCCAAAGATAAAGCTGCGGGTGTTTACTTTTTTCAACTAGAGACACCATATGGAATTCAAACCCAAAAGGGTATTTTGTTAAAATAGCAGTCCCGCTATTTAGAAATAGATTCGCTTTATTTTTTCCAATATGCTAATTATTTTATCTCCATCCAAAACACAAGATTTCACTTCTATTTCAGGAGTTGAATCGTCAATTCCAAGAAATATTGAAAAAGCAAATTATTTAAACGCTTTACTTAAAAAGTTTGATAAACCCAAATTATCAAAGCTTATGTCTTTAAGTAACAAATTGTGTGAATTGTCCTATACTAACATCCAACAATTTCAAGAGCAGAATGCTTCAGCGGTTTCTAAACAGGCTATTTTTGCATATACTGGTGAAGTATTTAATAAAATTTCTCCACCTTCTTTTTCTAAAGAGGAGTTATCCTATTCACAATCCTCTATACGTATTTTATCGGGATTATATGGAGTCCTAAAACCATTAGATTTAATTCAACCTTACCGATTAAAAATGGCAGAAAAATTAATTACAAAAGAGGGTTCCCGTTTGGTTGATTATTGGAAAGAGTATATCACAAATATGCTTAACCTAGATGAAAGTGAATTCATTGTTAATTTAGCTTCTAAAGAATATGTGAATTCAATTCATATAAACAAATTAAAAGCAAAATTCATATCAATTCATTTTAATGAAAAAAAGGAAAATGAATATAAAGTGATTGGGGTTTTTGCAAAACAAGCTCGAGGAATGATGGTTCGTTTTATTGTTAAAAACAAGATTTCTAACCCCAAATTATTGAAAAATTTTAACCGAAATGAATATGAATTCAACTCATCCCTTTCAACCAAATCGGATTGGGTATTTACTAGAGATTAACTAGCAATTTTTCATGCTCTTCCATCAATTCTAAATATTCATTCTCCATGACTGACATTGTCTCCATGACTTTTTGGAGTAATTCATAATTATCCCCATTTGCTGGGTCTTGGGTTATGATTCGCTGATCTTTTAATGCTTTTTCAATAATTTTAAATCTTTTATCGATCCATGCCAATCGGTTCCGAGTTTTCTTTCTTTCTTTATAATCGGACTTTCCTTTAGACTCGCTTTTTAATTTTGGTGCGCTTCCATCTGCCGATCGTTCTTCCCGATTTTTCCATTCGTAATAATCGTAATTCCCTTCAAACATCCGGATATCACCGCCACCTACTTCGCAGGTAAGATTGGTAACATTATTTAAAAAATGTCGATCATGAGAAATACACACGATAGAGCCGGTAAACTGGATCAAAGCGCTTTCTACCACATTCCGTGTTATCATATCTAAATGGTTTGTGGGCTCATCCAATAGCAATAAATGGGACGGTTCCACCAACATCCGCGCCAAAGCCACCCGCGCTTTTTCACCGCCGGAAAGAACCTTCACATATTTTTCTATCTCATCTCCTGAAAACATGAAACTGCCCAAGTAATTCCGAATTTCTGTTTCGCTCCAGCCGGGGCTCACTTTTTGAATTGATTCAAATACGGTGTCGTCTGGATCCAACGTTTCCAATTGATGTTGGGCATAATAGGCGCTATTTACCCTACTCCCAATTCGGACCGCCCCCGATGTCACCGATTCCACGCCAGCTAACATTTTTAATAAAGTGGATTTTCCAGCTCCGTTGTGGCCCACCAATCCGATTTTCTGGCCCCGTTCTACTACCATATTCATCTCATTGAATACTTTGATATCGCTATAATTTTTGGTCACATTTCGGCAGGATGCCACGTTTAACGGGGATCGTCCAGGTTGGGGCAATTTCAAATTCATAGCAAGGTTCTGCTCTGTGGGAGCTTCAATCTTTTCCATCTTATCTAGCATTTTTATTCTGCTCTGCACTTGAGTCGCCTTGGTGTTTTTTGAACGAAACCGTTCGATAAATCGTTCCGTATCCTTGATCTCCTTCTGCTGGTTTCGGTAAGCATTCCGATGCTGCTCTATGCGAAGTGCTTTCTCTTCAGTGTATTTTGTATAATTCCCTGTAAAAAGCGTGACTTTTTTCAAATCTATTTCAAGGATGTGATTCACCGATCGATCCAGGAATAACCTATCATGACTAATCATTATCATGCCCCCTTTCCAGTCCGCCAAAAAAGTTTCCAGCCATATAGTGGCTTCCAAATCCAAGTGGTTAGTAGGTTCATCTAAAAATAAGATATCAGGTTCTTGAAGCAGAATCGATGCCAACGCAACACGCATCCGCCAACCTCCAGAAAAAACATCCATTGGCTCCCTTAGTTTATCATCGGAAAAACCAAGGCCGCTCAATATCTTTTTTGCTTTCTCTTCCAATGTCCAACCGCCCAAAGCTTCAAATCGGTTTTGGGCCTCACCCAATTGATTTCCCAAATCAATATTTTCATGATTTTTAGATAGTGCTTCAGATAATTTTATAATTTTCCCTTCTAACTCCCGTACTTCCGGATAGGCTGCCAACACTTCTTCCAAAATGGAACGCCCGGATCCGGCCACAATATCTTGAGCCAAATAACCAATAGTAATGAATTTATCTTTCTGTACATTTCCGGAGTCCGGTGTTTCTTTCCCCAGCATAATTCGGAGCAGTGTCGTTTTACCGGCACCATTAGGGCCCACCAATCCTGCGCGCATACCCCGTTTCAAGAAAATATTTACATTATTAAATAGGTCGCCATCTGGGAAGACTTTAGACAGGTTTTCGAGGCGAATCATATGATTTTTAAAACGTGAATAATTAAAGCGTATTTAGAAAAAAGAGTCATATTGAATTACATAATTACGATTAAAATAATTACAGTTGTACATCAACAACTGCGCCATGATTCAGAGTCAGTCTTACAGGATGAATAGTATTAATCAATTCTGGCCCACCTTCCATTCGGATCTGAATATAATTATCCGTATGTCCAAAAAGTTTCCCATTTTTCATATTTTCTATTAAGACTGGGCGCGTTGATTCCAGAAATTGATCATGAAAATATCGCCGTTTTTTATCAGACAAAATATGTAGCATTTTGCTTCGCTCCGCCCGGTTCACTTTTGACACAATTTCACCCATGTCAATAGCATCTGTATTCGGTCGTTCGGAATAAGTGAAAACGTGAAGATAGGAAATATCTAATTCATTTAAAAAATTGTATGTGTCCATAAAATCATCATCAGATTCACCCGGAAAACCAACAATTACGTCCACACCAATACAGCAATCTGGTATTATTGATTTTATTTTGGTAATGCGCTCTTCATATAAATCCCGTTTATATCTTCGGCGCATTGCGCTTAAAATTTTGTCTGATCCAGATTGTAGTGGCACATGGAAATGGGGCATAAACTTTTGAGATGATGCGCAAAATTCGATAATCTCATTTGTCAATAAATTGGGCTCAATGGATGAAATTCGGAATCGGTCAATACCGTTCAAATTATCTAATTGCTGAATAAGGTTAAATAATGTCTCGTCCGAACCTTTTCCAAAATCGCCAATATTCACGCCGGTGAGCACAATCTCCCGGGCATCCGTCGTCGCCACTTCTGTAGCGGTTTTTATTGTATTTTTAATGGTATCACTACGACTCTTACCACGCGCCAATGGAATAGTACAAAATGAGCACGTATAATCACAGCCGTCTTGAACTTTCAAAAATGAACGCGTTCGTTCACTGGAGGAATAAGACGGAGTGAATTTGTGAACATGATCAATTTCGGATTGAATCACTTGAGTGCCTCCATTGAGATCCATGCTATTTAAATGACTCAATAGATTGAATTTTTCTTCCGCGCCTAGTACAATGTCCACACCATCAATTGATGCACTATCGTTGGGCTTGAGTTGGGCGTAACATCCAATCACCACAACAGACGAATCGGGATTCCGGCGCTTAACCTGACGAATGAGTTTCCGGGCTTCCTTGTCCGCATTTTCTGTAACCGAACATGTGTTCAAGACGTAAATATCTGCTTTGTCCCGGTAATCGACCTTTTCAAATCCGTGGCGAATAAAATCTCGAGAAATGGTAGCCGTCTCAGAGAAGTTCAGTTTGCATCCCATTGTATGGAACGCGACGCGTTTGGTTGGTGTACTCATTTTGAAAGTGTTTAAGTGTGTTAAAGTGTTCGAGTGTTTAAGTGTTCTCAATACTTTAGCACATAAACAAGATTACACTTTAATATGTAAATTTTTCGGGACGGAAATTACAATAAAAAATGTTTTCCCCCATCCTATGCCTTCCGTACTTTTTTCCATGGACTCAAAAGATAAAATCAACGAACTCCGCCAAAAAATCGACAACCTTGATGATCAAATGCTGGATCTTTTGGTTCAGCGATTTTCCGTGTCTAAAGAGATTGGTGAAATTAAAGCATCATCTGGCATCAATGTTAGTGACCCAAACCGCGAACAAGATATCATAGATCGCCTTGCGGATAAACTTGAAGGCAAATTGGATAAAGATGACATTTCTGCAATTTTTGGTCCCGTTTACCACATTTCAAAAAAATTGCAGAAAAAGTAAATTAAGGTTGGTTCTAGGTCTATCCTGTCCTTAATATTCCCACTCATGATTGACATGAACACAAATAATTATTACAGCTGGTACTGGTTTTTTAACCACAAAGGGGTTTCATAGTCCCAGGATTACCTGTACATGCTGACTATGCTTAAACCCCGATAATTTCGGGGTTTTTTTTTGCTAAAAATGGATAAAACACAACTTACATACGATGAATTTCAAGATTTGGTTTCCCAGGGATGCGGAACCATTCCCGTGTATAAACGAATCTTGGCGGATTTGCTGACGCCGGTTGCGGCGTGGGTACATCTATCCAAAAAAGCGGATTATGCATTTTTGCTGGAATCAGTGGAAAAAGGAGACCAATATGCGAGATATTCTTATGTGGGTGTCAATCCGCAAAAAATATTCATACATAAAGATGGCAATACAAGCATCACTGAAAATGGAACAACAACCCACCTGGATACGCCCTTTCTCGATTTGCTCCGAGAAACCCAATCCCAATATAATATGATGAAGCTTCCGGGGATTCCTTCTTTCACGGGTGGATTGGTAGGCTACCTTGGTTATGAAACCATCGCTTGGGTAGAAGATATTCCAACTCATGCCAATTCTTCCTTGGATGTGCCCGATGCAGTTTTTATGCTTTTTGAAGATATGATTGCCTTTGACCATTTGAAAGGATCTGCGCTGGTGATTTCCAATGTTAATCTCGATTCAAATCGCAATTTAAAAGAACAATTTGATGATGCCCATTTACGGGTGGATGCCATTGGGGAATCGCTCCATTCCAACGTGGATTACCAAACACCGATTCGTGTAGAAAAAAGTAAAGTATCATCCAATTTTAATCAAGATACATTTGAATCTGCTGTGTTAAAAGCCAAAGAGCATATTGTGGATGGTGACATTTTTCAGCTCGTTTTGAGTCAGCGGTTTGAACGACAAACATCTGTAGAACCAACCACACTTTATCGAGCACTACGGACGATCAATCCATCTCCCTACATGTTTCATTTAAAGATAAAAGATTTTGATATTATTGGCGCATCCCCTGAACTATTGGTGAAAGTTGAAGATGGCACGGTAGAAATTCGGCCTATCGCCGGCACACGTCAACGCGGTGAAACAGACGCGGAAGATAAAGCCTTGGCAGATGATCTCATTAATGATGAAAAAGAATGTGCCGAACATTTGATGCTTCTAGACTTAGGCCGGAATGATGTGGGGCGCGTTTCCGAATATGGCTCCGTTACGATTCCTGAAAATATGGTAATTGAAAATTATTCCCATGTGATGCATATTGTTTCTGATGTGAAAGGAAAATTGGCAAAAGATAAAGATCCCTTCGATGCGCTTATGAGCGGCTTCCCTGCTGGGACAGTCACGGGGGCCCCAAAGATTCGTTCCATGGAAATTATTCATGAATTAGAACCGGATCGCAGAGACATTTATTCCGGTGCCGTTGGATTTTTTGATTTCACGGGGAATGTGAATACGTGCATAACCATTCGAACTATGATTATGAAAAATGATACAGTTCATTTTCAATCGGGAGCCGGAATTGTGCATGATTCAGATCCCACCAAAGAATTTGAAGAAACGGTGAATAAGGCAAAGGCTATAATGGCGGCCATTGATTTTGCAGAAAATGGGTTGGTTGAAGTTCAACCTTTCGAAGGTTTAAAACCTTCGCAAGGTTTTCCAAGAATGGTGAAATGATACTAGTCATTGACAATTACGATTCATTTACCTACAACTTGGTGCAATACATCGGTGCCATTAATCCCGATGTAAAAGTGGTCCGTAATGACCAGTTTGAATTGAATGAAATTGAGAATTGGAATCCATCTCATATTGTGATTTCACCCGGCCCGGGCCGCCCGGAAAATTCTGGGCACTCCCTAAATGTTATTCATAAATATGGTCACACAATTCCAATACTTGGAGTTTGTTTGGGGCATCAAGCTATTACAGTCGCCTATGGTGGAACAGTAATCCATTCGTCTGAAATAGTCCATGGTAAAACTGCAAAGATTCAACATAATGGTTCAGCATTATTTAAAGGCATAGACGATTCATTTATGGCAACTCGATATCATTCATTGGTGGCAGAACGGGGTAGCTTGCCGAAAGAATTAAAAATTACAGCGGAACTTGAAAATGGACTCATCATGGGAATTGAACACGAAACGCATCCAGTTTATGGAGTTCAGTTTCATCCTGAATCCATTGCAACAGAAAATGGTAAGCAGATAATTCAAAACTTTTTGAATATTAGAACCACGAAACACACGGAATACACTAAATGAAAATTATAAAAACCATTTTAATGTATTCTATAAAAACCAAAAAAGAATTCAAAAATGACTGAAT
>JABGTK010000013.1 GCA_018647265.1 Candidatus Neomarinimicrobiota bacterium
GTACGCGGGTCCACACCAGACCAAAACCTGATTATGCTTGATGGCATTACCATTTATAACCCCTATCACTTGGGTGGATTATTTTCTACCTTTAATACGGATGCCATAAAAGAGGCAGACTTCCACGCCGGTGGATTTCCTGCACGGTATGGCGGACGCATGGGATCCATCCTGAATGTAATCAATCGGGAAGGGAATACAGAAGAATTTCAGGGGAAGGTGAATATTTCTCTTTTATCAGCAAAGGGATTGATCGAAGGCCCCATCAAATGGAATGGCATGAAAGGGTCCTACATGTTAGCTGGGCGCAGAACCTATTTTGATGTGGTCGCAAATACGCTCATTAAGGCCAGCGGGGGAAGCGGTAAAGTGCCCTACTATTTTTACGATTTCCAAGGGAAGGTCAACTTGGATATCAATGAGAAGCATCGCCTTACATACAGCCAATTTTATGGTGATGATGTATTGAGTATAAAGGGGGATGGGTCCTCCAGTTTTTCAGAAAATAATGATGAATCTGGTACAAATAGGGATAAATCTTTATTCGATTGGCGCTGGGGAAACCATACAAATAGCCTCACTTGGCGATGGATTAAAGGATCAAATCTGATTCTGAAAACATTCGCTGCCCAAAGTCGTTTTCGTTTTAATATTGATTTGGATAACGAATCTTGGTCAACCAATATTGAGGACGGTGATAGCACCCAATCTTATAGTGGTTTATTCTTTGATACATTTGATAATATTCTGGATCGAACCCTAGAAACAGAATTGACATGGATAGCATCGGACCACCACACCATTTCTAGCGGGGGTCAATTCAAATCCATTAATTTCGATTTAGGGATGGAGTACACCTCGGCCAATATTGACACATCCATTCATGTTAAACCGCTGGAAATGAAATCACGCGCTTATGAAAGTGCTTTTTATATCCAGGATAAATGGACTATAAACGATCGCTTATCCACACAGTTTGGGCTTCGATTATCCCATTATTCCCTCCACGGAAATATTAATACTGAACCACGGTTAGGACTTAAATATTTTATTAAACCTAATTTGGCCGTCAAATTTAACTGGGGTCGATACTACCAATATTTGACCATTGCAAATCCACGGGATGAAAGTCTTCGCTTTATTGATATTTGGATGGGGACGCCGGAGGATCAAAAAGCACCATATTCTGACCATACAATCGCCGGATTGGAATATATTACGCCGGACAATATCATTTTCCGCTTGGAAGGATATTACAAATCATTTGACAATATGATTACCTTAAAACAAGGATCATCCTTCAAAATTGATGGAAACATCCAGTACAATCCCTTTAATGAATTTTATAAAACGGATGCCCATGCTTATGGTTTGGAATTTTTAGTAAAGAAAAATTCAGGAAAATATGGCGGATGGATTGGTTACACCTGGGCCCAAACAAAATGGTTTACTGAAATTGATGGTTGGTTCCGTCCCAACTTTGATAAAGAACATACTTTAAATATGGTCGGGTATTGGCAGCGGACCGAACGGACAAAGATAAGTTCTTCCTTAACCTTTTCTTCCGGTCTACCTTTTACACCCATCCAAGGATCTATCCCCGGATGGACCCATTACCAAGATTATGGGAACGACAATTTCTATTCTTGGGGAGAATACCTTGTGGGAGAAAAAAATAGTCAACGATACCCATCTTATTTACGATTGGATTTGGGAATAACGCAAAAAACAAAATCCAAAATGTTTGGCGAAGGGGAACGTTACATTCAGGTATTGAATTTGACCAATCACTTGAACCATTTATTTTGGATTTATCGAACAAATTCAAATGAAAAGTCTGCGAACTATGGTCGCGTACAACGAAAAGGATTTCCCATGTTTCCCCTCATGGCCACCTTTGGACTAAGTTTTGATATTTAAGGAAAAATCATGAAAAAAATATTTACAATTACAATTATTTTTGCATCCTTGGCTTGCATGGCACCAAAGGCAGAATGGGAAAATATTGAATCGGAAGAAGCCAATAAACTGGTTGCATTCGGATTAATATCTCTGGATGATACTTTTACCAGTTTTGTCGATGTTCGTAGGACCCTTTCCTTGCAAGAACCGGACAGAATTATTGTGGGGTATGATACAGTTGACTTTAAAGATTCTACCGTTATTTACCCAATTTATCAAAAAGCGGATTTTGTGAAAGAGGCTAAAGTGACCATATCTGATGGTGTAATAAATTATTCTTTTCACTTAAATGACGATTTAAATCGATGGGAAAATTATTATGTAGATTCAACGGGAACATTTAAACCGAAAGCTGACACCGATTATTATTTAACGGTAGAAGCACCGGGATTGGAAAAATTAACCGGTGTTGTAACTACACCTAAATTTCCCAAAATTGACGGATCTTCTGTTCCTGATACAGTTTATGTGAAAAAACCTTATTCCGTAAAGTTTGACTTAAATGGAGATTATAACGGAAATATATCTACTAAGTTAAAAACAGAATTCAAATCAATGTGTGGTGTGGGCCATACAACATACCTTCCACCAAAAACGTCCAAATGGACAACGCCACCAGTTGATTGTAGTAATTTGTGGTGGGATACAAGCGAAGATAAACCAGACTCATTAATGATAAATTTGCGAACACTTGATGAGAACTTTTTCAAATATTTTGTCAAACGAGATGGAAAAGATTTTGTGAATTTTCTGTCCGGCGATGGCATGGTTGGGCATTCGTTTGGAGTTGAAGGGGGCTTTGGTTTATTTGGTTCTTTTGCTTCCGATAAAATTTACAGGGTGATAGCTCCTTAAGATACTTCCTTATTTCAACTTTATTCCCCAATTTCACGTCCAACATTTGAGGAATTAATGAAACTTTATAGTTGGAACGTGAACGGCATCCGTGCCGCAGAAAAAAAGGGCTTCTTAGATTGGTTGGATGAAACACAGCCTGAGGTTGTATGCCTCCAAGAGACCAAGGCCAGAATTGATCAACTTGGTACCTCACTGATAGAAGACCATGGCTATCATACCTTTTGGCATTCAGCTGAAAAAGCGGGTTACAGTGGCGTGGCGACTTTTTGCAAGAATGAGCCCCATTACGTTCAGGAGGGGCTTGGCATCGATCGGTTTGATGGGGAAGGCCGCGTACTCATTACAGAACATGATGACTTTTTACTTTATAATATTTATTTCCCCAACGGTCAAAAAGATGAAACTCGCCTGAAATATAAGCTTGATTTTTATGACGAACTTTTACCCATAATAAATGAACAAGTGGAAAATGGGACAAATGTTATTGTGACCGGAGATTGGAATACGGCACACCATCCCATTGATTTAGCCCGGCCGAAAGATAATGTTAAAAATTCTGGGTTTATGCCCATTGAGCGAGAGTGGTTGGATACTTATGAATCCCACGGGTGGGTAGATTCATTTCGCCATTTTCATCCAGAACCGGATCGCTATTCATGGTGGACATACCGCTTTGGCGCTCGGGAAAGAAATGTAGGTTGGCGCATCGACTATTTTTGGGTGAATGAAGGATTTGTAGATCAGCTTGAAGATGCGGATATTCATGACGACATTATGGGCTCGGATCATTGCCCAGTGTCACTCACACTAAAAGGGGAGGGCATCTAATGCAAAAATCAGAAATTGTAAAAGACTGGATTAAACGATATACAGGAACCATAGCTGAGGACTTTGGCGAATGGATTCTCCTGACTAATTTTCAAAATTATGTGGAAAAATTTGCTGAAAAATATCGTGTAGAAGTAAAAGGGAAAGGTGGCCCAATGACCTCGGCCACTAACAACGATGGTGTGAGTATTATAAATTTCGGGATCGGCAGCGCAAATGCGGCTACCGTTATGGACCTTTTGTCAAGTGTTAGTCCAAAAGGTGTGCTCTTCTTGGGCAAGTGCGGTGGTTTGAAAAAATCAACCGATATTGGCCATTTTATTCTTCCCAGTGCGGCCATCCGTGGCGAAGGGACCGGTGATGATTATTTCCCCAAAGAAGTGCCCGCCATGCCATCATTCAAGATTCACAAACATGTATCCGAATTATTGGTGAACCAAAAATTGGAATATAGGACTGGCGTTATCTATACCACCAACCGGAGGGTTTGGGAGCATGATGATGCTTTTAAGGATTACCTAAAGAAAATTCGTGTTTTGGGGATCGATATGGAAAC
>JABGTK010000014.1 GCA_018647265.1 Candidatus Neomarinimicrobiota bacterium
AGCCAGCGACTATGCAGCGAGCAAAGCCTTCTTCCTCAAGGCACTCGAACCGCTCGGTGTATCTGTTTCCTCGGAGGGGCCGCTCGGTGTCGAGCTTTGCTACCCAAACAGCAAGTCTTCGTTATGCATTCGGCTAGAACATGAAGAGAAGCCGACGCATCTGCATCTGGCATTCACCGCCGAGAGTCGCCAGCAAGTCGAAGCTTTCTATCGGGCGGCTCTGCTCGCGGGTGGCAAAGACAATGGTGCGCCGGGTCTTCGCCCGATCTACCACGCAAACTACTATGCAGCATTCGTCATTGGTCCGGATGGGCACAACATCGAAGCCGTTTGCCACAAACCAGAGTCCTAACCCGTCGTTGCACCCGACCTGCTACAGCGGGCTTAACCCTCCTCCGCTGGCGGGTGAACTCCAACGTTAAGATTCAAAATGGTAACTGAACAACTTTATTATGATATAGCAAAAAAATACGGCAAGGTTGCAAGCTGGGCTGTATGGGCAAAGGTTGGAAATAAGCCAAAATCAAATATTTCAGATATGGATATATTTGATGTAAAAAAGACGCCATCAACACTAGAAATTCTTCGTACCGATATTGTAATGGTAGCCCTGAACTTTGCACGTGAAGTTGAAATACACGAACCTTTTTCAAATTTTCACGACTCTAACCCGCACGGGCAAGATTACAAAATTCGTTTTGCCTTTGAATGCACTAATTTTTACGGTGCTTATATGACAGATATAATTAAAGACTTTCCTATGCTGTCATCAAAAGACGTTCTAAAACACATAAAAGACAAACCGCATGAGGTTGCTAAACAAGTGGAAGGTTTTAGAGAAGAGCTAAGATTTATTGGTTCTTATAAGCCAACAATTTTGGCATTTGGAAAGGATACTTTTAATATCCTAAATAAAAACATGGATGAATCAGAGTACTCCAACCTTATTTCTATTACTCATTACAGTCACCAAATTAGCAAAGAAAACTATCGCATTGATAGCCTCAAAAAACTTGGTATATGCAATGATAAAAATCCTAACAAAGCATCCCAGCGGAACAGTCGTTAACGCGCCTGCTCCGCTGAAGGCAACGTTAGAGCACACAGAAAATAAACTAATATGCATGAATCTGGAAATCGCATAAAGCTACCAAATGGGAAAATTTGGGGTGTTGCTGGAGCAGCAGGATGGACTGTAATTAAAACGGTTAAATACGATACTCCACATATTTTGATCCCAATAGATGAAATAAGTGGATTGAACTCTGAGGAAATAGGAAGTGGAGTATTAGCCCTGCTAGAAGAAGCTCGATTTTGTCAGGCACAAGATTATGCCGAGACACTATTAGGTGATCCAGGGTTTGAATATCTTTCAATTAAGGATGAAGAATTACAAAAAGTAATAAACAGTGCCAAAGACTACCTTTATGAATTTCAGGAAAGGGATGATAATATTGTTAAGTGTGTAGCATTAATTGAGCAATACGAAGAAAAACAGAAAAACAAGAAACAACTAAAGGCACATAAAGTAAAACATAGAAAGATTGCCTCAGCCAATTATGAAAGACTCTTTATTAAATTAGGCAGAAAGTTTGGATTCAAATGTTTATCTTGTAGTTCTGGAGACCAACTTGAAGTTGACCACATTAAACCAGTGTCAATAGGTGGCAATACTGAATTTATTAACCTTCAGTTATTGTGCAAATCCTGTAATTTTAAAAAAGGTGTTCAAACCATCGACTACAGACCAAATGAATAAAAGCTCTAACAATGCAAATCAACGCTGACCCCGCTAAAGTCGAATTTACTCCAAGTTCCTTGGTTTCGTTAAAGTTATTCGTGGTTTCAAGTTCCTCGTTTCCGTTCTCGCTGGCGGGTGAACTCCAACGATAGAAATTTGATTAAAAATAATTATCAATTTGAAGGTAGGGAATTTATGTGAACTTTTTCATGTCAAAATTCAAGCTCAAATCTCATGCTAAATGACCTTTTAAGTTGATGTTGTATGTTTAGTTA
>JABGTK010000015.1 GCA_018647265.1 Candidatus Neomarinimicrobiota bacterium
GCGTAAATGAAAAAACCTGCTGATGCAGGTTTCTCGAGATGGTATCTCCAAATTGAACGAGAATCGTCCGATCAGAAGCGGGTATTATTTTTGGAAATGAGATCGGACTTATTCGCTGAGTTTCTCTACCGAATGTATGGGTACAGTCCAAATGCGATCTGCGTCATCCTTGAGTCGAAAACGAGTAGGATAATGGGCAATGCTATCTAAGGTCAATTCAACCCCTGCTATTAGCTCTCCCTGCACCTCATGATGGGATTTTATCATTTTAAATTTTGTCCCGGCGTTTACACCGGCATGATCTTGAGATGTTCTATGAAATTCTTTAGTAGACATATTTTTCCTTAATTCTGAACTGTAAGTTAAAATTTATATACATTTGTTTCAATCTCTGGATACTATATTTTGTTATATTCTTTGCAGAAACTATATGGAAAAAAACCAACATACGATATTCGGCATCAATGGATGCACCGCTGTACTTGAATCCAGGAAGTACAAAATAACTGATATTTTGATTCAAACTGGCAGTCCTGCAGAACGGGACGGGAAAGTGACTCGCATCCTCGGTTATCATGGCGGACGGATTAAATTTCTGACAGCTGCCCAATTCAAAACAAATTTTGTTAAATGGCGCACCCAGGGAATTATTGTTCGTTTCACTGGAAAAATTGAATCCACCCTTCCATCGTTTCAAAAGAAAACGGGTAATATTGGTCTACTTGGTTTGGATCGAATTGAAGATCCACAAAATCTTGGACAAATTATCCGCACAGCAGAATGCGCCGGTATTGATGGTATCGTTATTCCCAAACACGATAGCTGCGGTATCACAGATACGGTAATGCAAGTGAGTCAAGGCGCTTTTACCCAAGTGCCGATCTACCAAGTAAGCAACCTCCATCAAACGATTATTAAATTAAAGAATGAAGAATTTTGGGTAGTCGCTATGGAGAATAGCGTTAAAGCCAAAGAATGGCATGAAGTGGATTATAAAGGGAAAATTTTGATAGTTGCCGGTAGCGAAGGGCGGGGAATTAAAAAATTGGTTTTAGAAAGTAGCGACTTTCAAGCTACCATACCCATGCAAGGAAAAACCAATTCTTTAAATGTATCTGCGGCAGTCAGCGCTGTTCTGTTTGAACGGCTTCGGCAATTATCCGCTTAGATCAGCATTCTTCTTTTTACTTACTAAAAATTCCCAATCACGAATGTGCACCACAGAATGGGCTGGAATATCCACTGATTGAACCGTGGTCGTGGGAAACAATCTCACTTGAGTCCCATTAATATCCAAATCTATTGGCATTATGAATTCATCAATCACATTTGACCATTTATATAATAGTTTCCCATCTTTTTGATTGTATTCAAAAGTAGGCGGACGATGGTCATATAAATACTGTTGAAAAAAGTAACCCAAATCTGCACCAGTTTTATTTTCTGCATGAGCTATAAAATCATCTGTATTCACATTGGATTTGGCATTATTCACCGCAAATGATTTTAGCAAGTCCCACCAAATGCGGTCATCGTTAATTACATGTCGTAAGGTGTGTAACATCCACGACCCTTTGTTATAGGAATCACCGAAGGCCCAATAATTTTCATTTTCCGGTCCGACTATAGGTAATTTATTTTGAATCCCTTTTCGCTTTCGAAGCATAAAATCAATCATCACATTATAGCCCAACTCCTGTTCGATAAACATTGCTTCACTATAAGTGGCCGTTCCTTCGTGAATCCACATGTGAGCCGGATCGGTTGCAGTAATACTATTCCCCCACCATTCATGGGCTGTCTCATGGAATAAGAGACCGTCAATTATGCCGTAATAATCTTTCGTCCACGATCTATGATCGCCGCCCCAATTATTCCAAATATTTCCATAGGTTACAGCAGATTGATGTTCCATCCCTAGATAGGATACTTCTACCAGCTTATAGCCATCATTCCAGAATTGGTATTCACCAAAATATTTTTCGAAGAACCGAATAACTTTCCGCGCTTGAGGAAATACTGTGGATGCCACTTCTTTATGATAATCCAATACAAAATGGTTTAATACTTCTACCTCATCACCCCTTTGGAGTGTATCCTGCAACAAAACATAATTCCCCAACTGTACAGATATATTATAATTATTGATGGGACTTTTAACTTCCCAAGTATAAGATTGTTTGCCCGTAAAAACGTCTTGTGTCGTGCTAATTAATTTTCCATTACTCACACAAACCAACTCTTTCGGAACAGTGAATGTCATGGTGGCGCCACGATCCGGCTCATCAGAAATATGGTCTTTCAATGGCCACCATAATCCACAGCCATCGCCTTCGCAAGCCACAGATACGTAATCCCGGTCCATTTCATCTTTACCCCAGATAAA
>JABGTK010000016.1 GCA_018647265.1 Candidatus Neomarinimicrobiota bacterium
TACCTACATACAATGCGCCGAATAAGATTAAATGGTAATAAGTCATAATTCGAATCAGTCGTTCTTGGCCTGCAGCGAGAAACAAACCGAGCGTAAGCCAGAACCAACCATTAAATGGTAGTTCGAATTTTGTGGGTGGAAAATCTCCAGAAATATCTATTTGATCAACGTCTACATTTTCAATTTTCACAATTGAATTATTTTCAATAATTGATTCAATATGGGGGACAACTATATTTTGGATAATCATAGATTGAATCGGCCGAAACACCCCAATGTAGAGGACAGAAATCCCTGACAGAATAAGTATCAACCGTTTGATGGCGCTAATAGATCTTGATCGCTGATGGTTGTCCATAAATACCAAAGTGTGAGTACAATTGGATAAAAAATGAAATAAGAACTATAGGTATGCACCTGCTCCCACCAATTGGGAATGTAGTAAATGGATAGGGCAAATATCATGATTCGAAAAACATTGGCCACAATAAGTAGGGCAATACCGCCAGCTAAAAACATAATCCTTTTGTAAATGTTTCCTCCCGGATATGCGATAATAAATCCTATATAGAGGCCAATTAATTCTAATCCATTACATCCATTTTGGATTTCAACCCCATTGGTGCCGGTTACAGCTAAAATTCGGGAATCCGAATATATTTCCCATCCGAAAACATTGAGCAAACTTCCTGCTAAGCTTACGCCGGAATAACTTAAAAACGCATCCAATCGGCCGTCCGGCAAAAGATAATAATCGTAGAGAAGATACCAAATTACATATACCCCGCCCGCCATAATCAGGAATCGTGTTAAGGGAGATATGTGTTTTGTTTGGTTCCGAGCATCCATGGTGATTGCTATTTTACATGAGGAATGATTCCAGTGTCAATAAAATAGTCATAGGTTTCTTCTTGCCGATAAGTCTGAAATATCCTAAAGTCTCATCTAGTAATTTTAATTCATGAAGAGGATAACAAATGAATTTCTTGAAAAAATTTATCATAATTAGTCTATTGAGTTTTGGCAGTCTATGGGCTCAACAGACGATCATCCATGTCGGTACAATGTTGGATGGCAAATCAAAAAATGCTGTAACCAAAAGATCCATCATCATTGAAGATGGAAAAATCGTTGACGTGATACGCGGTTATGCCAAGGGCGGTGAAAATGACAATGTTATCAATTTAAAAGATGCCACAGTCATGCCCGGTTGGATCGATATGCATGTTCACATGTCTGGCGAAATGAATCCAAAAGCATACGGCGAAGATTTTTATATGAATATTGAAGATGTGGCTTATCGTGCCATCCCTTATGTAGAAAAAACTCTCATGGCCGGATTCACCACCGTTCGGGATTTGGGTGGCGAAGTAATGCTTTCCACCCGTGATGCAATCAGAGCTGGCTATATCAAAGGTCCTAGAATTTATGCGGCAGGAAAAGCATTGGGCACAACGGGAGGTCATGCCGATCCCACCAGTGGATTGAATCGTAAGCTTCAGGGCGATCCGGGTCCATTAGAAGGTGTAGTCAATGGTACTGATGATGCACGAAAAGCTGTCCGTCAGCGTTATAAAGATGGATCGGATTTGGTGAAGATTACAGCAACCGGCGGTGTGTTAAGTGTGGCAAAAAATGGACAGAACCCCCAGTTTACAGAAGAAGAAATTCGTGAAGTGGTAAAAACAGCAACGGAATATGAAATGTTTGTTGCGGCTCATGCTCACGGAATCGAAGGTATGCAGCGCGCTATCCGCGCCGGTGTACGAACGATAGAACATGGGACTCTTATGGATAAAGAAACAGCCCGCCTAATGATTAAACACGGCACCTATTATGTGCCTACAATTAGCGCCGGTGAATTTGTTTATGAAAAAGCTAAAAAGCCCGGTTATTTCCCGGAGATTATTCGTCCAAAAGCATTGGCGATCGGTCCCGTGATTAAGAAAACTGTAGAGATGGCATATAAAATGGGCGTCAAAATTGCTTTTGGGACGGACTCCGGAGTGTCGCCCCATGGGGATAATGCAAATGAATTTCGATTTATGGTAGAAGCAGGGATGAAACCAATAGATGCCATTAATTCTGCCGGAAGCGTTGCTGCCGAAGCATTAGGTGCAGATGATATTGGTCAAATCAAAAAAGGGATGCAAGCGGACATTGTGGCTGTGTCGGGTAATCCACTGAAAGATATATCCATCATGAGTAATGTGACTTTTGTTATGAAAGGTGGTGTGGTTTATAAATAACCACGATGTAAATAAAAAAATGTTATAGGGGTCAGTCATGGCTGACCCCTACGTTTTATTTCATTAAACTATAGGGCGGAAAGCGTCCCATAACTGTTCGGAACGGTCCACGAAATTCTCTTGATCTTGTAGCGGGAGTTTTGGTGAATTCCAGTTCCCATACCATTTTGAATTCCTCTAAACTGCCCGGGTCTAATCCATATTCCCATTCAAACCATTTCATGCAATGGGGTTCACTTTGGCACATGTCAAATTCGTTTGTCAGTACTAGATCATCGCCTTCAATTTTATAGGTATAAGCCACTTGGTAAATCCAGGTGCCTTGTCCTACTCCCGGATCTCCTGCATCCACCCAAACATCTTCATAGCTGTAAGTGACGAATAAGGTATCGCCTTCCAATTCCCATTCAGCAATGGTTGAATCGGTATAGATATGGTTCCATCCGGAAGAATCGTAGGGATCTTCCCAGGTATAGATTTCAACCCAGCGACCGTCGTCCTCAATATTAATTGACCAAGACCCATAATCAAAGGATGTATCACCTTTATAACTAAAAATTTCTGTTGGTGTATTGGCAGGGATGTCAATGGTCGCATGGGTTAATGTGCCTCCCATGGAAAAAGATGTGCTGTCGTCAATCGAAAATATTTGATTGGGGATATTCAATGATTTACCATCAAATGTAAAATCAATTTCATCCCGTATTTCGAAATATTCGCCGTTATTATAGTAAAAACCGATATAGTCTGAATACCAATCTCCATAAAAAGTATCGTAAGTACCGGTGCTGTCATTCCAGTAGATCTCGATTGAATCGCCGTATTGATGAGAAAAATTATCCATGTAGGCAGCAATCATGGGTTTATCCATTTGATTGCCAAAATCGTACCAGTTGTAATTGGACAGAGAAACGCCTGCCTGACCCGACTCTTTATCGAACCAGCCGTGCATAAATTTTATTTCATCTTCTATTACACCAGAAATGGTGATTGCCCCTTCTGAATCGGCCATACGGTCGATCAATTCTTGGTTCGAATTGGTGGTTACCACCATGGACCAATTCCAAGCGTTCAAACTATGGCCCGCAACATCATCCACAGATTTCCCCGCTGTATGGCGGTTCAATGTCTGGGGCATATACCAAGTGCCTAATAGTTCATTTTCAACGGAAGCTTCTTTCTCGCAGGAAAGGAGGCCGAAGGATAAAGTGAGTATTCCAAAAAGGATTATTAGTTTTTTCATGAGAATTTTCCCCGTAAGGTAATTTGGTTGAAATTAAGCATAAATGGACTAATATGCCCGTGATAGAAGTCACTAAAATCGGATTTATATAGTTTATAAAGGCACCATGTCATTGATTCTGAGGGCTTCAGGGTCGCATTACTACACTTTATTACTTACTTTGATAGGCGTTGTAGGTTTCTGATAATACCCAACAGGCCACTTAACACTAGAAATGCTGCTGCCAGTTTTAAGTTATTACTATTTAATTCAGTGCCGGCAAAATAAATGGCAATTGCTGATAGCGTATAAAAGACAAATCGCAATATTCTTAAAAAACTGAATTCATTATAATCTTTGGTCATAAATACTCCATAATGTTTAAATAATTAAGTTGGAATATTATGATTATTATGGGAATCTAATACATGATTAAATTAATTTTTCTTAATTAAAGTGATAGAAATCACAACAGTAAAAGTTTTGGGATTGGTTTTTATTTTTAGTTATTAATCATGCGGTGCCACAAATCCGTTGGTAATTTTTGAAACCAGTTTAGCGAATTCAATGGTTGTTCTATCCTCAAGGTATGGGCCCATGGCCTGCATGCTGATGGGGAGTCCTGCTTTTGAAAGTCCTATTGGAATATTGGTAGCCGGGAGTTGAGCGCAATTGGCTAGTCCCGCCCAAATACTGATATCTGTATAATTGCGATCTTCGCCATTGACTTCTAATCGCCGTGAATGAAAATCCGCCTGATGATCATGGTCAAAGGCGGGACATACAGTTGTGGGACAAAGAATCACGTCAAAATCGTTAAAGAAAGCTTCCCATTGCTGTTTTATTTTTAGGCGCTTTCCATTAGCAGAGAGCCATTTTGAATGGGAAAGGAGTGAATTGCGAATTTGGTTTGCCCGGGGAGATTGATCTTCCGGGTCCAAATTTTTAATAGCAATTTTCATCTCATCAATGATATTTTTTGGGAATCCCGTGGCAATCACCGGCCCCAAAAGTTGGCCAAAAATATCATTATTATATTCTAAAGAAAAATCCGGTTGCGCTTCTTTTATTATTGCTCCAAATTTTGCTATTTGGTCGGCGGTATTTTGAATCAGATTACCTGTTTCTGAATCCACTCGGCAGTATGAATCATCCAGCCAAAGTCCGATTTTAAAGTCCGATAATTGTTTATGGCGAGCTGGCGGCAGTTCCAATTGCCATCCTTTGGATTGGCTTTTCACAGGCCCGGCCAGCACATCCATCATGAGCTCAAGGTCGCCTGCGGTACGGGCCAAAGGGCCAACGACGGACAATGTATCCTGACCGGCAGTGGCGCCCGGAGGTGGTGGCAAGTGACCATTCATGGGGACAATTCCGTGGCTGGGCTTGTGGCCATAAATACCGCAAAAATGGGCGGGGACGCGGATGGAGCCACCAATATCACTGCCTAATTCCACAGGCGACATACCACTGGCAACAGCTGCGGCAGAACCACCGGAAGAACCACCCGGTGTTTTGGTTATATCCCAGGGGTTATTGGTGGTGCCGTAAATATCGTTGAAAGCCTGCCAGTCAGAAGAAAAAATGGGCACATTGGTTTTGCCGAAAATGATGGCACCCGCGTCCACTAGTCTTTGAACAGATTCAGCATTGGTTTTTGGGATGTGATCTTTCCAGATAGGGGCGCCGCTGGTGGAAAGCACGCCTTCAACTCCAAAAGCATCTTTCACTGTCATGGGCAAACCATGGAGTGGCCCCCATGATTCTCCCTTGGCAAGAGCTTCATCGGCCGTCTTGGCGCGGGTCATTGCCCGATCAACATCCAACTGAATCACCGCATTGATCTTTGGATTCAATTGGGCGATACGGTCTAGGAGTTCTGTCAAAACTTCGGCAGATGATATTTCTCCCTTTTGGATCGATGCTAATATTTGAGTAGCGGATTGAAGCATGGTTGATTTAATAAATCTTCTCGTTTAGAACAAGGAGAAGATAGGGGGATTGGAAAAGAGATGCAACGGCCTCCATGTCATTGTAGATTTACCTTTAAATTCAATTAAATGTGGAACGGAATAAAGATGAAAAGAAGTATTATTTCAATTAGGGTATTTTGCATTATTCTTGCAATGTCTATTGGATTTGGGCAGCTATCCGCTGAAAAGGAGAAATTGGTTCTTCACTTTGGTTATGGCTCTAATATGTCTGAATCGTATATGCGCCAGTATACCCCAAGCTTAAAATATGTTATGAATGCTCGATTGCCTAATTTTGAGATTCAGTTCCGCAAATACTCTAAAAATATGGGTGGCGGCATTAGCAGCATTATAGAAAAGCCCGGCGGTATGATTTATGGCGTCATGTATTATATTACTAAAAAAGAAATGGATGCGCTGGACATTTTGGAAGATGTCCCCCTTGGCATATATAAAAGAGAAACTTTTCAAGTCTTGGGAGAAGATGGCAAATGGTATGGGGCGGATCTCTACCGAGTGACCAATCCTAAAGGTCCATATGAACCGGCAAAAAAATATTTAGACCTCATGATTGCCGGAGCTACGGAACATAATATTAATAAGGATTGGCTAAAAAAATTAAAACAGATGCGGGCCAAGTAAGATTAAAAATAAAAGAAGAATGAAAGCAATTTGGTTATGAAAAAAATATTGTTTGCTACCGCATTGATTTGGTTGGGATGCGAGAAAAATACTGTTTCAAAATCTAATTTAGCTTCAGCAGAAAAAATAATGGGTTTAGAATTTACTCGGTCCGAACGGGATTCTCTTTTGGATGGGGTAAATAACCGGATTTCTCAATTTGAAGAACTTCGTTCCCTTGCTTTACCTAATAATGTGGCGTTTCCATTGTATTATAATCCCCTCCCCGCTGGAATGAATCCACCTGTGGGCAAAGATAAATTTGACTTTAATGATACACCGACCGAAAGGCCTGAAATTATTGAAGCATGTGCTTTTATGTCCGTCCCACAACTGGCATATCTCATCAGAACAAAACGTGTTACTTCAGAAGAACTTACGCGTATGTATATCGATCGCCTTAAAAAGTATGGTCCTGAGTTGGAATGTGTAATAACCATTACGGAAGAACTGGCTATAAAACAGGCGCGTAAGGCAGATTTGGAAATTGCCAGAGGAAAGTATCGCGGATTGCTTCATGGTATCCCTTGGGGCGCGAAGGATCTACTGGCCGTTCCTGGGTATAAAACTACTTTGGGCGCGATTCCTTTTAAGGATCAAGTCCTTGATGAAAAAGCAACCGTGGTAGAAAAACTGGAAGAGGCGGGGGCAGTCCTTATTGCGAAACTGACCTTGGGCGCATTGGCATGGGGTGATGTGTGGTTTGGGGGCAAAACTCGAAACCCATGGAATACCGAACAAGGTGCCAGCGGATCGTCGGCAGGGCCCGGCTCAGCCACAGCGGCGGGACTGGTGGGCTTCTCCATAGGTTCAGAAACTTGGGGGTCAATTGTATCACCCGCAACAGTGAATGGCGTTACTGGGCTACGCCCTTCCTTTGGCGTTGTGAGTCGTGCAGGCGCCATGGCATTGAGTTGGTCCATGGATAAACTAGGACCCATGACTCGTTCCGTTGAAGGGGCCGCTATTATATTTGAAACGATTCGCGGCACAGATCAAAAAGATAGAACATTGGTAGATGTGCCTTTTCAATACCCATCTAAAAAACAATTGAAACATCTTCGAATTGGTTATGTTGCGTCTGCCTTTGAAGATTCAGTTGCTTCGGAAAATGACAAGGCAAGTCTTAAAATTTTAAAATCATTGGGGCTGGAATTGGTGCCCATTGAATTACCAGAATTCCCCGTAGAAGCATTATCTTTTATTCTTACGGCAGAAGCGGCAGCGGCCTTTGATGAACTCACCCGGACTAACAAAGATGATGAAATGGTGCGTCAGGTTAAAAATGCCTGGCCCAATGTTTTTCGAGATGCGCGCTATATCCCTGCAGTAGAATATATTAATGCCAACCGAGCGCGATTATTGTTGAATCAGAAAATGGCGAAGCTCATGGAAACAGTGGACGTATATGTTATACCATCTTTTTATGGCGACAACTTATTGCGAACAAATTTAACCGGTCATCCATGCGTTGTGGTTCCCAATGGATTCAATGAGAAAGGAACGCCAACAAGCATCAGTTTCATTGGTGATCTTTATGAAGATGGCAACGTATTGGCTGTAGCTAAAGCATATCAAGAGGTCACCGATTGGCATAAACAGTACCCACCAAAATTTAAAGTGAACCCATAAAATAAATTGACAATCAATAATAATATATCGAAAAACAATAAATTAACTATTGCAATAATATATTTATATTCTAAATTCCCGACCAGATTATGAATGCATAATGATAAAATCAATGTTTTAACTTTTTAAAGCATTCATAGTCAAACATTCAACCATATGGTTGAATGAGGGTTTTTTAGGGGAAATATTTTACAAGGAAACAAAATGCGAAAATTTATATTGATATCATTATTAACGATAACCAGCGTTTGCTTTGCTCAGCACGGCGGCGGGCGTGGCGGTATGTCTCAAAGACAAATGGATCCCAATAAAGTACCCAAGATTGGAATTGTTCACGGTACAGTGGTGGATTCTTCCACTGGGATGCCAATCCCTTATGCATCAGTGGCAATTGTCAATGTGCGCAGTAGCACTATTATGACTGGTGGTATTACCAATGAAAATGGTGAATTTGAAGTGAAGGAAATTCCTTTGGGTCGCCATAAGGTTGTTGTGGAATATATTGGATTTAAAAAACAGGAATTGGGGCCATTTACATTTATGCCCTTTGGTGGAAATAAAACAAAATATGATCTAGAAACTATACAGTTATCCCAAACGACGCTCCAAATGGCCGGTATAGATGTGGAAGGCGATCGACCGCTATTCGTCCAGACAGCGGAAAAACGAATATTCAGTGTAGAAAAGAATTCCCTTTCATCTGGTGGAACTGCCATTGATGCTTTAAGGCAGGTGCCCGGCGTAGAAGTAGATCCTGATGATAATATTAGCCTTCGGGGAAGCACCAAGGTAAATATTATGATTGATGGCAAACCTTCAATAATGGCTGGTGGTGACATTAAAATGCTCCTCCAAAGTATGGCTTCAGCCAATATTGCGGACATTGAGGTTATGACTAATCCCGGCGCCAAGTACGACCCGGAAGGCATGGCAGGCATAATCAATATTGTTTTGAAAGAAAATAAATTTGCCGGATTAAATGGAAATGTTAATTCCAGCGGCGACTCTCAAGGTGGAACCAATCTATCATCTCAAGTGAATTGGCGCACGACTACATTTAATACATACATTAATCTGGGTCTGAGAAATGGTGTTCGGGAAAGTTCTGGTGATTCATATCGAAAAATGACTTTCCCAACCTATGAAAATGTTTTGAATCAAATTAGTGCCGGTCAACGCGGTGGTGGAAGCGTCCTTGCCAAAACAGGTTTCGAATATTTTATGGATTCAAAACAATCAATAAGTTTATCGGCTAGTTTCAGTAATGGTGACCGTCTTAGAGATAATAAAGTAAATACCATTGAAACAGGTCCCGGTGAGATGAGATATTTACGAACTACAGATGGAAATAATAAATGGGGTGATTTCGCTTTGGCCCTGAGTTATGACCGAAAATATGATAACCCAAAACAAAAACTGAGCTCATTCATGCGTTATTCCGATGGATTAAATGATGGAGAAAATGAGTTCTGGACTACACCTGACCCCGGTTATGAAGAAGTGGTAAGGGTAAATCGCGCCTTGAGTGGTCAGGATGGAGAAAATACCAATTTTGAATTTAAGACAGATTATGTCCATCCCTTTGATGATGACAGCAAGCTCGAAGTCGGTGTAAATAGTACCATTAAGAAGCGGGGAGACACCCAACTGGCTTACATCTATGATGACGCGAAAAAAGATTTTGTCACTGATCCGGACTATGATAATGCGTTCAATTATAATGAAGATGTTCACGCCGCCTATATTCAATATGGGGGATCGTTGGGGATGTTTGGGATCAATGTCGGTGGCAGGTATGAAATGGTTACCATGCTGTCTGAATTAAAATCCACTAATGAATCATTTAAAAATCCATATAATAGCTTTTACCCAAGTTTATCCATTTCCGTGGGTGCACCTCAATTGCTGCAGATTCAAGCGAGTTATTCAAAACGGGTACGGCGCCCACGATCTCGTATGTTGAATCCATTTACGTCGCGGGAGGATGCCCGAAATATTCGTAAAGGAAATCCATTTCTGAAACCGGAATATACGGATTCTTATGAATTAAATTTTGGCCGCTATTCTAAGGGCCTTTCTTTAAGTCTTGGTGGATATTATCGTCATACAACAGATAAAATGCAGCGCCATAAAATCGTAGATGAAGATGGTGTTTCCACTGCTACTTACGCTAATATTGATGAGCAAAAAACGCAGGGGATAGAATATAGTGTTGTAGGTTCTCTCGGAAGAAAATTCAGAATAATGTTTTCAGGCAGCATTTATAAAGATGAGATTAATTCGGCCCTTTATGGTGAAGAATATGATAAAACTGCTACTGGACAGCGGATGCGTTTCACTGCCATGTGGAATATGAATTCAACTACAGAATTTATGTTTTTTATGTTTTATATGCCCGGCAGGGATATACCCATCGGCCGGATGGGATCCATGAACCATTCATCTGTGTCTATCAAAAAGAAATTCATGGATGAGCGTTTAAATCTTACTTTAAATATGGGTGATCCATTTAATCTGTCCGGGTTTAAATTTGAAACTTGGGGAGACAATTGGTATCAGGAATCCAATCGTAATTGGAATAGCCAGACTGTTCGATTAACCTTAGAGTATAGATTTGGAAAAATGGAAGACCGTAGTCGTTATAGCCGCCAGAGAGGTAGCCGAGGCGAAGGTATGGAAATGGAGTCCATGGAAATCCAATAATAATTATTAGTAGAGACGCATTACTATGCGTCTCTACTAATTTTAGTCTAAATTATATCATCATGAAAGGTGAATTATGAATTGGATAATATATGGTGCTAACGGTTATACCGGCAGGTTGGTCGTTGATGAGGCACTTAAAAAAGGACTAAAACCTATTCTGGCCGGCCGGTCCGAATCAGTAAAAGATCTTGCGAATGAAAAAGGACTGGAAGCGCAGGTATTTGATCTTTCATCCATTAGCGAGATTACCGAAAAATTATCCGGCATTTCTGTTTTAGCCAACTGCGCTGGACCATTCTCCCACACGGCGGAACCCATGATGCAAGCATGCATCAATTCCAAAACACATTATGTTGATATCACTGGCGAGATTTCTGTATATCAAACGGGTCATCGATTGGATGCTGACGCGAAGTCCGCTGGAATTGTGATTTGCCCTGGCGTGGGTTTTGATGTAATTCCTACAGACTGTCTGGCGGTACATTTAAAAGAAAAAATGCCCGATGCAACTCATCTTGCTTTAGGCTTTGCCATGAAGGGATCCAAACCCAGTAAGGGAACTGCAAAAACGGGCGCAGAGGGGATGTCCCTAGGCGGGCAAGTCCGGGAAAACGGAAAAATGAAATCAGTACCATTGGCATATAAAGAGCGTGAAATTGATTATGGTTTTGGACCCATGAATGCAATTACAATTCCTTGGGGAGATGTTTATACCGCTTATCAAAGTACGGGAATTTCCAATATAGAAGTTTATTTTCCACAGTCGTCAAAAGGAGCAGCCAAATTAAGGAAGCGCCAAAAATATATGAAATTAATGAAAATTAATTGGGTGAGAAAATTCGTGTTAAATCGGATTGATAAAATGTGGAAATCCAATACCGCGGCACAACGTGCTGAGGCCAAATCATTTATTTGGGGTGAAGTTAAAAATGCCAATGGAGATATTATTCAGGGCAGGTTTACCACGGTGGATGGATATGATCTCACTGCATCAGGAACAGTTGAAGTATCCCAGCATTTGTTGAAAGATCATGGCCAATCTGGATACTTTACACCGAGCAAATTAATGGGAAAAGAATTAATTAATAAAATGCCCGGATTCTCCGGGATTGAATACAAGTGAGGGAATAATGAAAATTGCCATTAAAGGAATCTTGGCTGTTATTGGTCTTCTATTGGCTTATTTATTATTTTGGCCTGTGAATGCAGATCCAGTGGTTTGGGAACCACCCGTGGGGCCAGAATTGTCTGGAGAATTTGAACCGAATGATTATTTACAGGATGCAGAAATCCTAGGATTAAATGATGGTATTGGCCCTGAAGATGTTGCTGTGGATGATTCTGGTAATATGTATGCCGGATATGAAGATGGTAGAATTATTAAATATGATGTATATGGAAAAAGCTTAGGTGTTTTTGCTGATACAAAAGGACGTCCACTGGGGCTAGCCTTCGATGCAGATGGGAATTTGATTATTGCTGATGCCAATAAAGGACTGCTTTCTGCGGATATTAACGGAAATTTGATTGTGCTGACTACAGAGGTCCATGGTATTCCTTTTGCCTTTACTGATGACGTTGATATCGGTCCTGATGGCAAAATATATTTCACCGATGCATCATCAAAATATGGGATTCATGACTACCGTATGGATCTAATGGAACATAGATCATGGGGACGATTAATTATGCATGATCCAAAGTCTGGGTTAACCGGAACCCTAATGGGTGGTCTCTATTTTGCCAATGGTGTTGCGGTTAGTCCCGATGGTGATTTCGTTTTGGTCAATGAAACATCAGCATATCGGATACAGAAATATTGGCTGAAGGGAGAAAAAGCAGGCCAAGCGGAAACCATTATGGAAAATTTACCAGGATTTCCTGATGGCATTTCTTCTAACGGAAAAGGAATATTCTGGCTAGCCCTGCCGGCCCTACGAAAAGATATTATTGATAATTTAGCGGGGAAACCATTCCTACGAAAAATGGTCCTGCGTTTACCGGAAACAGCACAACCGGCGCCGGATCGCCATGGGTTTGTTCTTGGTATTGACGGGAATGGGAATGTGATTCACAACCTTCAACATCCGTCACCTGAATCATTTTCGCCCATTACAAGTGTAGAAGAAAAAAACGGAATACTTTATTTGGGCAGTCTCACCTATCCCGGGTTTGCTCGAATCAGTGCGCCCGAATAATTCCGACGGCAAACTGGGTTAAGGCGGGAATCATATCTCCGAAAATGGCAAATCGTTTGTCTTGGGTTTGGCCTTTTAAAAAGCGGATATAGATTTGGGCCGCAATGCCTACCAATCGAAATAATCCCAAAATATGGTAAAAAGTAATTTCTGAAACATCTCGTCCGCTGGTTTCTGCATAGCGTTCTACCAGTTCTTTACGCGTAAGGAATGTATTATCCATAGGCATCATAGCCGATTGTTTAAAAAATGGCGGATCATCAGGATCCACCCAATAACAAAGTAAAGCGCCTAAATCAGCGAGTGGATCGCCAAGGGTACACATATCCCAATCGAATATGGCTTCAATCTTTCCTGGGTTATCCGATGCGAGCATCACATTATCCAATTTATAATCATTATGAACCAATACGGCTGGACCAGAAGATGGCATATTGTCATTGAGCCATTTGTGAATTTCGTCCATTTCCGGAATATCCGTATGTTTGGCCGCTTCCCATCGTTTATACCATCCAGCCACTTGCCTTTCAATAAACCCTTCTGGCTTCCCTAACGATTCAAGTCCAAGTGATTTATAATCTACTTTATGGAGTTTCGCCAATGCATCTGCCAAGGCGGTACTCATTTGCTGGCCAGCATCAGGGATGTCATCATAAATTGAGGGAACTTTTGTTCTAACTACGACTCCCGTATGACGCTCCATGATAAAAAATGGCGCCCCTACAATATCAGAATTGTCAGAGAATAAAAAGGCACGAGGGGCAAAAGGGAATGATTTGTGAAGGACAGATAATACACTGAATTCACGGCCCATATCGTGAGCGGATGGTGCCACCGGACCTAATGGCGGTCGCCTTAAAACATATTCATGAGAGCCATAATCCAAGTGGTAAGTGAGATTGGCCTTTCCGCCGGGGAATTGACGAACGGTGAGCGGCTTGTCAGATCCCTCTAATTTATCCTTGAGAAAATCCGCAAGTTTTTGTTCATCAAATTGTTCCTCCGATCGGACGGATATTGTATCGGCGTTATGATTCATATTTTTTCAGAATTCGCCGTGCCGCTGCCAATTTATGCACTTCATCAGGACCATCATAAATACGCGCGCCTCTTTCGTGGCGATACCAAAAGGAAAGGGGTGTATCATCTGTAATTCCCAATGCACCGTGGGTTTGAATGGCTCGGTCCAGGACATTTATCAACACATTGGCCACATGAAACTTGATAAGCGATATTTCGGTTCTGGCCGCAGGGGCACCTTTTTGATCTATCTTTTTAGCGCATGCCAAAACCAATAATCGGGATGCATCAATTTCGGCTCGCGATTCTGCGATCCAATTGCGGATAGCCGGTTGGTCAGCTAAAGTTTTGGCCGGTGTAATATTGCGATCAATCGCTCGCTGACACATGAGGTCAAAAGCCCGTTCACAAATACCAATCCAGCGCATGCAATGATGAATGCGTCCCGGTCCCAATCGTTCCTGAGCCAACCGAAATCCATCCCCTTCATTTTGGATTAGATTTTTTTTCGGGACGCGAACATTTGTGTAGGTCACTTCTCCATGGCTAAAATAACCCACGCCGGGCTCACCCATGACAGAAATATTTCGTACAATTTCATAACCAGGTGTATCCGTGGGTACAATGATCATACTGGATCGCCGGTGTTTTTTTTCATGGTCAGGATTTGTTTGTGCCATGACGATACAAAAGGCGGCACCATCTGCAGAAGACGTAAACCATTTCCTGCCATTGAGGACATAGTCATCTCCCGCCAATACGGCGGATGTCCCGAGCCAGGTTGGATTAGATCCAGGTCGGTCCGGTTCCACCATGCCAAAACAACTGCGAATTTCACCTGTCATGAGTGGCTTTAAATACGTATTCTTCTGCTGTTCACTTCCAAACATGGATAATAGTTCAATATTGCCAATATCCGGTGCTTGGCAATTAAAAGTATAATGACCCAGGGGAGAGCGGCCCAGAATTTCACTTACGGCCGCAAATTCCATAAAAGGAAATCCCATTCCACCATGTTCTTTTTTGAGGTAGGGCGCCCATAATCCTAGTTGTTTTACTTGGGAACGTTTTTCTTCTAATTTTGGCAATAGTTCATCAAACTTTTGATTGAGCAAAAGGGGCTCTATGGGAATCAATTCATTTTCAACAAATTTCCGGTATTGTTCTAAATAGTTTTTCATGGTTTTCCTTTAAATAGTTTGGCCGCCATCAATTGTAAATACTTCTCCCGTGGCAAATGAAGATGCGTCTGAAGCGAGGTAAAGGGCAATGCCGGAAATCTCTTCTGGCTCGGCCATCCGTCTTTGGGGGATTCCTTTGAGAACAGATTCATTTGCTTTTTCATCCATCCACAGGGCAGAACTAAATTTGGTTTTAATAAAGCCCGGCGCAATGGCATTCGCTTGGATATTGCTTTTGGCCAACTCCTGCCCAAGAACTTTAGTAAGCATAATGACGGCACTTTTACTGATGCAATAAATACCCATTCCAGGAAGAGCATGTTTCCCGGCGATGGAAGTAATATTGATAATTTTTCCGCCGCCCCGTTCAGTCATGGAGGGGACGCAGGCCTTAGCAACTTTATAATAACCCTTCACATTTACATCCCATATTTTATCCCATTGGGTATCATCAGAAGTAAACAAGGGACCGTAGTGAGGATTGGTGGCAGCATTATTCACCACAATATCGATGCCGCCAAATTTTTCTACAGCTCGTTCCACCATAGATTGGATGGATTTTTCATCCCCGGTGTGAACTGAAACCGCCAATACATTTCCGCCATTTTTAGACAGTGATTCGGCCGCTTCATCCAGATCTTTTTGGGTACGGCTTGCGATGATGAGATTTGCACCATGCTCTAAAAATTTTTCTGCCATGGCAAAGCCAATTCCCCGGGAGCCTCCGGTGATAAGGGCTACTTTACCGCTCAAGTCAAAAGAAGATGACATTTTTTTCTCCATTTATTAGAAAAGAAGTAAACTGAAATTGAGTGTTGATTCCAAGGGGATAATCAGACCAATTGATTGAAGGGCTATTCATGTATTATTTTCTAACCTATGGAAATAAGAATTAAATGAAGATTGCCCTAATCCAACAACATGCAGCGGAAGATATTGAAGCCAACATTCAACTTGGACTTGATAATTTAGATAAAGCAGCGGCGCAAGGCGCGGAGTTGGCTGTATTTGCTGAATTGGCTTTTACTCGGTTTTATCCACAATATTTGGCTGAGGGTGATGTGAGCCATTTGGCCGAAACGGTACCTGGTTCCACTACAGACAAGTTCATGGCCAAAGCAAAAGAACACAATATGGTAGTTGTAATCAATCTTTTTGAATTGGAAGATGGGAAGACTTACGATTCATCCCCGGTGATTGATGCAGATGGCACCTTATTGGGCACCACAAGGATGGTTCATGTGGCGGACTATGAATGTTTTTACGAAAAAAGTTATTATGCAGAAGGAGATCACGGTGCCCCTGTCTATGATACAGCGGTAGGAAAGATTGGTGTGGCTATTTGTTATGACCGTCACTATCCTGAATTCATGCGCGCTTTGGGTGTGAATGGGGCAGAAGTGGTGGTAATTCCACAGGCGGGTACAGTGGGCGAATGGCCCCATGGATTATATGAAGCGGAACTCCAAGTGGCCTCTTTTCATAATGGATATTTTTGCGCATTGGCCAACCGTGTGGGAAAAGAAGATCAAATGGAATTTTCCGGTGAGTCGGTAATCACCAATCCTGAAGGGCGTGTAATTGCCCAATCGCCAGCGGGAGTGGACCATATTTTAATCCACGATTTAGATCTTTCGGAAGTACCGAAATCGCACGCTAGAACCATGTTTTTCCGGGACCGTCGACCGGATATTTATCCACTAACCTAAATAGAATTATGCGAGAACATCCGAGACTTTATTCATTCCGACGCTGACCTTGGGCTATGCGCGCCAGGATGGCGTTATCCCATGCAAATATTTCCGTTGAACTTCGGGAGATACTATTATCCGATCGCCCTGCTGAGATTTATGCTATTTCACCCAAGGGAACGGTGCCAGTATTAGAACTCCCTGATGGGACAGTTATTGATGAAAGTTATGACATTATGCAGTGGGCTTTGGATCAAACACAGACTGATTGGATGGAAGTTAACTTGGATAATCAATTGGCCATGATAAAAGTAAATGATGAAGAATTCAAACCATGGCTCAATAAATATAAATATCACGAACAGCACCCGGACCATCCTATGAAATTTTACCAGGAAAAATGTGCGGAAATTCTCTTTACGTACGAGAAGATACTCACCATAAATTCGTATTTCATGGGAGAGAAAGTTCAGTGGGTAGACGTGTCTATTTTTCCATTTGTTCGTCAATTTGCCCATGTAGATTTGCCCTATTTTGAAACGATTTATCCATTATTAAATCGATGGCTTGAACGTTGGAAAGCATCGGAATTATTCCAATCGGTCATGAAAAAATACACACAGTGGCAGCCAGACCACGCGCCCCTCATCGTTTCATTCTCATCCTGATTTTGTTTTAATTTCTAACCGTGAAAAAGGAATTTTTATATAATAAAAAGAGTCGTGAAATTCTCACGGATGAACTTCGGCAGGAACCGTTCGAACGAATCACTTGCTCATTTTACCGCTATATCTCCATTGATGATCCACTCGATCTCAGGGATGAACTCTACCGTGATTGGGCAGCACTAAATGTCTTTGGTAGAATATATATTGCAACTGAAGGCATCAACGCTCAATTTAGTTGTCCCGAACAAAACTGGGATACTTTCAAAACCAATTTGGATTCCAATAAAACATTTAAAAATATGCCCTTGAAAGTAGCCCTTCAGGATGGGGAGTCTTTTTATAAACTCACCATTAAGGTCAAGGATGAGATTGTGGCTTATGGGGTGGGTGATAATGAATATGATATGAAGAAAATCGGCAATCATCTTACTGCGGAAGAATTCAATAATAAATTGGATAATGAGAATACAGTTATTGTAGATATGCGCAATTATTATGAAAGTGAAGTGGGACGCTTTGAAAACGCCATCGTCCCTGATGTTGATACATCCAGAGATCTTTTGCCGGAAGTGAAAAACTTGTTAAAAGGGCATGAAGCGGACGAAGTTCTGTTGTACTGCACGGGCGGAATTCGTTGTGAAAAAGCTTCCGCTTATTTGATTAATAGTGGATTTCAGCATGTGAATCAACTCAACGGCGGCATTATTCAATACGCCCACGATGTGAAATCTCAAGGGATGAATTCAAAATTTATGGGAAAGAATTTTGTATTTGATGCTCGCATGGGCGAACGTGTTACGGATCATATTTTAAGCGTTTGTCATCAATGCGGTGAAGCTGCAGACCAGCATTTGGATTGTGGAAACGATGCTTGTCATATTCTATTTATACAGTGTGAGGCATGTAACCAAAAATATGATGGTTGCTGTTCTCTCGAATGTCAGGCATTCGCCAGTCTTCCAATCGAAGACCAACGTGTTCTACGAAAAGATCCTGAAAAAGCGGTATCAAGAGCGCGTTATTCCAGTCGGATAAAACCAAAGCTGAACGAAATCGATCACTCGTAATTGGCATACCAAAATGGCCGGCGATAATACTGACGTAAGGGCCGACCGACGATTGCTGTATATGCCCAGCCAGCTAACCAAAAGGCAATCATTGCTGGTAAAATTATATTGATCAGGATTGAGAATATGCCAATCACGAATATGAAAGTAAACGGCAGGATGACCGCCATACTGATGTAGGGGTGGTTGAGCATGAATTGTTTAAATTTGTTCA
>JABGTK010000017.1 GCA_018647265.1 Candidatus Neomarinimicrobiota bacterium
CTGGGAGCGGGGGCGCCTAAATCAAGCGTGAAATCGGAGGATCTTCGATCCCGTATATTTGAAATTACGCGAACATCGGATCTAATAGAAATTGATGGAGACTTTGATGATAAAGGATGGCAAAAGGCAACAACGACAAATAATTTTTTAGAATTTCAACCGGGGGACAATATTAATCCAATGGAAGAAACTGAAGTAAAACTGACTTATGATAAAAATTATCTTTATGTAGCTTTCACGGCCTATTCAAATCCGGAGGAAATTCGCGCCTCCTTTCAAAAAAGAGATCAAGCATGGGGCGATGATTTTGTTGCCATTGTTATTGATACTTATGGAGACGCCAATTCAGCCATTATGATTGCTTCCAATCCCTATGGTATTCAAATGGATGCCCTAAACCAAGGAGATAATGAAGATGAATCTTTTGACATCATTTATGAATCCAAAGGGAAAATAACGGATGAAGGATATCAGGTTGAAATGGCAATACCTTTCTCAAGTCTATCTTTTCCCAAAAATCATATTCAAGAATGGAAAATTACTTTTTATCGCAGCCTTCCTCGGAGTACCCGTTCTCAGATAGTTTGGGGTGGTTTTGACCGTTCCAACCCCTGCTGGTTATGTCAATTGGGAAAGCTAAAAGGGATCGAAGGAATTGAACAAAAAGGCCGATTTGAATTTCTTCCTACCGTTGTGGGCTCACAATCTTCTGAACTGGATAACAATGATAAAATCCAAGATGCCAATCCATTTGGTGAAGCATCCTTGGGAATCAAATACAGCTTTAGTTCTGACCGCACAGCAGAAGTAACCATTAATCCTGATTTTAGCCAAGTTGAAGCTGACGAAGATCAAGTGGATGTAAATACAACTTTTGCACTTTCCTTTCGCGAAAAACGTCCATTTTTCAATGAAGGCGCCGATCTCATGGATACGTGGATTAATGCCATTTATACACGGTCTATCAATAACCCTATCGCAGCGGGTCGGATAATTAATCGAGGTCAGAAAAATACTTGGGCATTACTTTCTGCCATGGATGAAGATTCGCCCTATATCATTCCTGGGGAAGAGCGCAGTTATACAGCCATGGGGAAGAGAAGTCTTTCCAATATTTTTCGCTATAAACGATCTTTGGATAGCGGAAGTTATTTTGGTTTACTTGCCACCAATCGCCAAATGATGGATAATGAAGGAAACGGTTCTGTATTTGGCTTCGATACCCGTTATCGTTTTAATGATATGTATCAATTAGAATTCCAAACTGTGTTCAGTCATACCAAAGAACCGAATGATTCGTTGGTGGTATCCGCTAATAAATTTGGAGACAATAATACGTTTACATTTGATGGAGAATCTTTTACAGGAAATGCAGTGGAAATCGAATTTCGCCGCCAAACAGAACATTGGATTTTAGAAACAGGTTACGACCATAATTCACCCACCTTTCGGGCGGAGAATGGTTTTATCCGCAGTAATAATAACAGGCGCGCTTATTTGAAAAGTATTTGGATTGCTTTCCCCAATTCATTCGTTACGAAAGCTGTGGGCGGAATTAATACTGGCGTCCGGCAAAATTTTGACGGTGAAACAAAAAGCCAATATATTGCCTTTTTCGGGAATGTTGAACTGCCTCGCCAGTTCCGCGTTAATATGTCATACAACTATGAACCATTTGCGAGGTTTAAGGAGACAGAATTAAAGAATCTTTCCTCCTTTAATTTGAATATCAACAGCTCATTCAGCAAATCACTCACTTTTGGTGGCGGATTGAATAACGGTGAATATATTGTCCGCTTTTTGAACACGCCCGAAAAAGGAAAAAGCAGTGCTATGTGGCTTTGGGGTAAAATAAAAATAACGGATAAACTGATGGTAAGTCCCCGATACAATACACAAAAAATGACTACACTGGATGGTAAAGAAGAATACTTTTCCGGGTATTTGGCTTCTTTGCGAGTGAACTACCAATTTAATGAAGCCTTCGGTTTTAAATTGTTGGGCCAGTATAATGATTTCAGCAATTCATTTACCGTACAACCATTGTTGACTTATCAGCCCAGTCCATTCACCATTTTTTATATTGGATCTTCCCAGAACCAATTTGTAAATACACTATCCATGGATGCGATTGAGAATGGCCGTTTGAACAGCCGTCAATACTTCATGAAATTTCAATACTTATTCAATTAAATTTCTCTAAAGGCCGGGGCTGAGTCGTCACACTGCCCTTCAAGATGATGCCCCGGTTTTTTTCTTTCTATCTTTAGAATTTCATATAGCCCACCTAACTTCCCATTCCATTAAATGAAATTAACAGGAGGTTAAATTGAAATTTTCTCAACGATTGGTTGCCTTGGTGTTGACCCTATTATTTTTAATTCCTCAGATTACTATTGGACAGTCTAATAAAAAGGCTGCTCAAAAGTCCATCGATAAACGAACCAAAAAATATGAACAAATTGCCATGTCCATTTGGAAGTTTGCCGAAGTGGGATACCAGGAAGAAAAGAGTTCCAGATTACTCAAAAAAACTTTATCCGATGAAGGATTCAGTATTGAATCCGGTGTAGCTGAAATACCCACAGCTTTTGTGGCGGAATATGGTTCAGGAAAACCCATCATTGGTATCTTGGCGGAATTCGATGCACTCCCGGGCATATCTCAGGAAGTAGCTACTGAAAGAAAGGCGATTGTTGATGGCGCTGCCGGTCATGCTTGCGGTCATCATTTATTTGGAACAGCATCCATAGCTGCAGCCATTGCGGTAAAAGACTATTTAAAGAAAACGGGACAA
>JABGTK010000018.1 GCA_018647265.1 Candidatus Neomarinimicrobiota bacterium
CCAGCATTTTCTGTCCAATATCATCCCGAATCCAGTCCTGGCCCCCATGATAGTCGCTACCTTTTTCAGCAATTTATTGATTTGATGGGATAATGATACTCGAAACAATAAACTTATCCAAATCTTTTGGCCTCCGCAAAGCAGTGGATGGACTGAGCCTACAGATTCCCGATGGTTCAGTATATGGATTTTTGGGTCCAAATGGGTGTGGAAAGTCCACCACCATTCGTATGATGACAGCATTGATTTCTCCCGATGAAGGAGAAGTTTTTATACAAGGGAATTCCGTTCAAAAGTTAGGGAATAAAGCACTCTCGAGTGTTGGTGCATTGATTGAAAGAGCAGATTTCCACAAACATCTTTCCGGTGAAACAAATTTAAAAATGCTGGCGCGGATGGATGGAACAGATATGTCCCGTGTTCAAACTGTATTGGATCGCACCGGGTTGGGGAACCGCGGGAAAGATAAAGTAAAAACCTATTCACAAGGAATGAAGCAGCGATTGGGTATAGCCCAAGCGCTTTTATCAAGACCAAAACTTTTGATTTTGGATGAACCCACGAATGGGTTGGATCCCCAGGGTATGAAAGAAGTCCGGGATCTCATTTGTGAATTGTCTTCTGAGGGAATCACTATTTTTATTTCATCCCACCTTTTGGATGAAGTACAAAAAATCTGTTCCCATGTGGCAATGATCAGTTTTGGAAAACTCATTACTTCCGGGAAAATGGAGAATTTACTCCAAGAATCTGATTTGCTCATGACGGAAGTTCAGGTGGATAATGTTGAAAAGTCCGCCCAATTATTATCAGCACTTGAATGGGTGCATCGTTGTGATGCTGTTGACGGTGTTTTGCATGTTGGTATTGGGCTAAACAAAGCTTCAGATCTTGTTCAATATTTAGTTCAAAAAGATATTAGAGTTTCAGCCGTTATCCCCAAAACTAGCCTTGAAGATCTTTACCTTTCCAAATTTGGAATGAAAAATAAAATTTGATGTTAAGGCTGATTTACAATGAATTACTGGTCATTACCGGTCGATGGCGAAGCTATATTGGTTTTATAGGTATATCAATTTTAATGCCTTTGATATTGTGGGGTTTCTCACAAGGCGGTGAAGAATTGCACCAAGATTATGTTCGAGAATTGGGAGGAACTTTTATGGTTGTGGGTTCTATTCTTAATTCATTTCTGGCAACTTACATTATTATGAATACATTATGGATTCATATTCCATTTTTGGTCACGCTGGCTGCGGGAGATTCAATTGCAGCAGATGGCGCAAATGGCATATTCAGAATTACCCTTACTCGTTCTGTAAGCCGGATAAAAATCTTAGTTTCCAAACTATTTGCCACATATATCTATACAGCAGCACTTCTCATTTTTTGTGCATTATGGAGTCTCGGTATAGGAAGCATTGTATTGGGAACTGGTGATTTAATTGTTATTGATAATGGTATATTGATTTTAGATGAATCACAAGCTTGGATTCGAATGGCGCTTTCATTTTCTCTTGCTATTTTGGTCATGTGGATGGTCGCTACCCTTTGTTTTATGTTTTCTGCAATGGTGAATAATGCGGTTGGGCCAATTATTGGAACCATGTTTTTAATCATTATAGGCTATATGATTATTGGAATTCCGTTAGACATCTTTGAAAAAATGGAGCCGTACATTTTTGTAAAATATTTTAATGTTTGGTGGGATGCTTTTAAGGATCCAATTCCATGGAATGAAATCGGGAAAAAACTTGGAGTGCTCGGCGTATACTCGGCAGCATGCTTTGGGATTACCGCATTCGTGTTTTTAAAAAAGGACATTAAAACATGAAGCGCTTTAACTTGTTTATTTCATTCATTTTCACATCCATTCTGGCGGCTCAAACACTATCCATTGACCAAATTCGGGAGAATGTTATTTCCCAATTCGCCAAGATTGAAGATTATCAGGTTAATGTAAAAATTTCCGTAAAAATGACTGGTTTCCGGATGCCAAAAAAGAAGATTCGGATGTATTATAAAAAGCCGGGTAAAATTAAAGTGGAAACACGGGGGTTTGCGATTTTACCCAAAACGGGTGTGGATGGAAATCCCAGTAAATTCTTAGATATGCTGAAGCACGTTACAGAAATCAAACGGACCATTCGGAATAATAAACCATTTTATCGAATTATGGGTAAAGTGAATCAAGATTCCTTGAAAATTCCTGTCTCAGTTAAAACGGATGAAATACCCGATATTACCATGGATGTTTTCGTGAATGCGAAAACATGGGTTATAACTGAAGTCGATGTTTACTTGAATTCAGAAAGTGTATTTACTTTTAAGACAGATTACATAGAAGTAAATGAAGTAATGGTTCCTGAAAGATCCGTATTCAAGATTGGTGTGAAGGGGATTAGCCGATGGACAACTCAAAACCCCTTTGACTTTGGTGGGCCAGGTTCAAATAGGCAAGACTTTGAAAATATTGCAAAGAATGCTGGGTTTGATTCAGAGAAAGATGAATTCGTCGGTGAAATGATTTTGACATTTTCGAAGTATAAAGTGAACCGTGGGATTGATGATGCACTATTTATTGAGAAGAAATAAATGCCAAAAAGAACAGATTTAGAATCCATATTAATCATTGGTGCGGGACCTATTATCATTGGTCAAGCTTGTGAGTTTGATTATTCCGGAACCCAGGCTACACGCGCATTAAAAGAAGAAGGTTACCGTGTAATTCTGGTGAATTCCAATCCGGCCACGATCATGACGGACCCGAATTTGGCGGATGCGACATACATTGAACCCATTACACCGGAATATGTAGAAGCCATTATCCAAAAGGAAAAGCCCGATGCTATTCTTCCAACAGTGGGTGGGCAAACTGCACTTAATCTCGCCATGGATCTCCACAAGCAGGGGATTTTAGAAAAATATAATGTGCAACTTATCGGTGCCCAGGTTGATGCCATTGATAAGGCAGAAGACCGTGAGCGCTTCAAAGAAGCAATGGACGCCATTGGACTGGATACAGCTCAGGGCGGTTTTGTACACTCGTGGAAAGAAGCGGAATCTCAACTGGACAACATGCAGTTTCCCATCATTATTAGACCCTCTTTCACCATGGGCGGCACAGGTGGATCTGTTGCTTATAATTATGATGAATTTCAGGAATTGATTGAGAATGGTCTAAATGCCAGTCCTATCACGGAAGTTTTGGTGGAAGAATCATTGTTGGGATGGAAGGAGTTTGAGTTAGAAGTCATCCGTGATACAGCAGACAATGTCATTATTATTTGTTCCATTGAAAATATTGACCCAATGGGTGTTCATACGGGCGATTCGGTAACGGTGGCGCCGGCCATGACATTAACTGATAAAGAATTTCAGAAAATGCGGAATTGGGCGATCCAATGCCTAAGAACCATTGGCGTAGAAACTGGCGGCTCAAATGTACAGTTTGCAGTAAATCCAGAAAATGGACGAATGATTGTCATAGAAATGAATCCCCGAGTGAGCCGGTCATCAGCGTTAGCATCCAAAGCAACGGGATTTCCAATTGCTAAGGTGGCGGCAAAATTGGCGGTTGGCTATACATTGGACGAAATTCCTAATGACATTACCGGAAAAACACTCGCTGCTTTTGAACCCACTATTGATTATATAATTACAAAAGTTCCTCGCTTTGATTTTGAAAAATTTCCATCGGCCTCGGGCCACTTGGGTGTGCAAATGCAAAGTGTGGGTGAAGTGATGTCCATTGGCCGAACCTTCAGGGAATCTCTCCAAAAAGCATACCGATCCCTAGAAGTTGGGTTGGACGGATTAGAGCCTAAACTTGCAGCAGAAGGCGACCCGGATGTGAATCGTGCCCGCTCGTTGGATATGTCCACATTACGTTATGGGACTGCTTTTCGGTTGTTGAAGGTCCGCCAAGCTTTCGTGGAAGGACAGTCTATTGAAGATGTATTTAATGTGACTAAGATTGATCCGTGGTTTTTACATCATATTAAAATGTTAGCAGAGATTCAGGCAAGTGGGAATAAAACATCTCTACGTGATTTAAAACATAATGGTTTTTCTGACAAACAAATTGGACGTATGACGGGAAAAACTGAGTTGGATATTCGGGCTCAACGAAAGAAAGAATCTGTTTGTCCATCCTTCAAGGTGGTAGATACCTGCGCTGCTGAATTTGAAGCACAGACCCCCTATTGTTATTCAACTTACGATGAAGAAAATGAGATTACTCCTCTCGATGGAAAAAAGGTGATTATTCTTGGCGGTGGCCCAAACCGCATTGGGCAGGGGATAGAATTTGATTATTGCTGTGTTCAAGCCGTTTTTGGATTGAAGGATCAAGGATTTAAAACGATTATGGTGAATTGTAATCCAGAAACAGTAAGTACCGATTTTGATTTGGTGGACCGACTTTATTTTGAACCAGTGACGTTTGAAGATGTATTAAACATTGTTGAATTTGAAAAGCCCGATGGTGTCCTCGTTCAATTTGGTGGACAAACACCACTAAAGATTGCTAATGCATTAGCGGATGCTGGCGTACCCATTATTGGCACATCACCTGAAAATATTGATTTAGCAGAAGACCGGGAAAAATTTGGTACAATCTTAGAAAAGCTGAAAGTGGTTTGTCCAAAATATGGTACGGGCAGAACTTTGGATGAGGTGGTGGTCGTGGCAGAAAAAATCGGATACCCAGTTTTGGCTCGCCCCAGTTATGTATTGGGTGGACGCGCTATGGAAATCGTTTATGGCAGAGACCAGCTCATTGATTATATATCCCGTAATGCAGATGTAACCGAAGGTCACCCAATTCTAATTGATGAATTTTTAGAAGATGCTTTTGAGTTTGATGTGGATGCGTTATGCGATGGGAAAACGGTTCACATCGGAGCTGTGATGCAGCATATAGAAGAGGCGGGGATTCACTCCGGTGATTCAGCCTGTGTGCTTCCACCCTATCGTATAACAACTGAAGCCATGGAAGAAATTATTCGTATCACTAAAGCTTTAGCATTAGAGCTCAATGTGATTGGACTTATCAATCTGCAATTTGCATATAAGGACGGTGAAGTCTATGTTTTAGAAGTGAACCCAAGGGCAAGCAGGACGGTGCCCTTTGTGAGTAAAACGACGAATACACCATTAGCTAGAATTGCTTCTCAATTGGCAATAGGGGCAAAATTATCAGAATTTGACTTAAAGGCATGGGATAGACATAATCACGTTTCCGTAAAAGAAGCAGTGTTGCCATTCAACAAATTTCCAGAAGAATCAATTTTCTTAAGTCCTGAAATGAAATCCACTGGGGAAGTTATGGGGATTTCTAATACATTGGGAGAATCCTTCCGGAGAGCATCCATTAGTGCGGGGAATATACTGCCAGATTCAGGGACAGTCTTCGTGTCGGTAAATGATTCAGATAAACTGGGTGTAATTTCCATCGCTAGAGATTTGCATGAAATAGGATTTAAACTTGTAGCAACTTCCGGAACGGCAAGAGAATTAAAGCGAAACGGCATTCCTGTTGTGTCCGTATTTAAGGTGGGGGAAGGGCGCCCGAATGTAGTGGATGGTATTAAAAATGGTGAAGTGAACCTTGTAATTAATACGCCCATGGGCGCACAAGCACGGTATGATGAAGAAGCCATCGGCCGGACTTGTATTCAAAAAGGTATTGAGGCAATTACCACGCTCTCCGGCGCTGAAGCCGCTGTAAGAGCAATAAGGTTGGCCGGGAGAAAAATTGAAGTGAAATCAATTCAGGAGTACCATAATTATGTTGATTCACATTAATAATATCTTTTAGGTTCGCACCGTTATGTTGAACAATCGACGCAATAATAGACAAGATCGCCGTCGCTCCAATAGCTTGGTGGGACATCGGTAGAGTCTAGCGTCAAATCATAGTAAAAAGATTTTGATGAAAGCCCTCCGGATGTCCCGGAGGGCTTTTTTTATTTTAAAAAGGAATATCATGAAAAAAGAAAAAATCATACTGGCTTACAGTGGTGGGCTGGATACATCCATTATACTGAAATGGTTGGTGAATAAAGGGTATGAGGTTATTTGTTTTGTAGGTGATGTGGGTCAAAAAGATGACTTTGAGGCGGTTGAAGAAAAAGCCATGGTTTTAGGTGCATCTAAAGTTCATATC
>JABGTK010000019.1 GCA_018647265.1 Candidatus Neomarinimicrobiota bacterium
AATTTAAAAAAGTTGTTAGCCAAGCCATTTTGTACTCAAAAATTATTGAATATTAAGGCATGAAATTAGGGTATGTCATTGACTTTAAAAATGAGATTCTCGACGGAATTATATACGGCCAGCCAGCTTTGCGCCCAAATGGCCACCATAAAACAAAACAGCGATAGCAACGGCGCCAATGAATATGAAAAGCCACTTTTGAATTGAATGATTCATAGTTTGGGGATATTTGGTTCTCCATGCAAATAAACTAAGGAAAATGATGCAGGAAAAGATCTGTACCCAGCCATGGTTTAACCAAAAAGGTGTAACGGTTCCGAGGTGGCCGATGAGTGTATCATTCCAAATTCCCGTGGTAATTCCGGCTCCAGCAGAAACAAGACCCAAGAGCAAACCCCACCACCCCGTTTGTGACAAATCTTCCCGCCCAGACAAGATATATATAAAATCAAAAAGAATAGCCGATGATAAAAGCGCTATGGGGAAATGAATAACTAAGGGGTGAATTTCTGGCATTAAATTTATCATGCGGAGTCTAAACAACAATCCTGGAGGAAGCCTTGGAGAGAAAGCCTCTTTTTATCATATTCATTCTGCACTTGAATTGTTATAGGCCCATTATTTAGTACATTCTCTAAAAAGGGTTGGGCCAATGGACGCTCATTTAGAATTTTGAAAAATCCAGCTCTTTCGTCTAATCCATCCAGGGCCAATTTAGAAAAATATTCAAGCCATTCACCAATAGGTTTATTCTCAGGCCCTGTCTGATTGAAGGATAAATTATGTGCAGAAAAAATAAGTTTATTTCGATCCTTTTCTGACCATCGACTAACAGTTTCAAGACCTTTATTGCGAGCATAGGGGGCTGTAAGTAATCCCGTGAGAAAAGCGGCCGGGGCCATTTCCGATCCTTTGGGTGGTCGGTCGCTGGCGCGAACTTCTAAAATGTTTTTAAAACGGACGTGGGTAAATGATTGGTGAAGTGCGGATACTATGTGGTCTCGGGTTCTTTTTTGTTCGGATAAAATCATATCTCCCATAGAGCCGTCAAAATTTTCCGCATTGCCATTTTTATCATATTTAAAAATAGCTTTTACATTGGGAAGCCACTCGGCATATTCGTCGATCATTTTTTGTGGCGAAAAAATTCCATGATCAAAAAGAGACCCACAGCGTCCCGGGTCAGTATCTTCCCATATTTTCCAGCGCACATTAGCTGTGCCAACAGGAGAGCCCTCCATGAACGGAGAGTTAGAAAATAAAATACTGAACAAGGGTTGAATTGCATCTGCTAAAAAAGCCATTTCGTTCGCATCCCGCTCGGAAGTATAATCTATATTAAGCTGGACGCTGGTGGTATTTCGCATCATCCAAGGACCTAGCTTGCCCGTTTTTGAAAAGAGGTTATGCATAAGTTGGTATTTTTTTAATTCTATAAGGTCAATATCGTCGGGGGTACAAAAAGGTTCAAGAGAAAGATGCAATCGACCAATTTTATTATTTTTGCAGATTTGATCCTCAAGGATCACGTGTCGGTCAAATTGTTTTTGAATATCCCAGAGGCTTATGGCGGGTGCGGAGGCCCACTCTAACTGTCCACCGGGTTCAAGGGAATAGGTAAAAATATCATCTTTGCAAAGATGATATTGAATATCCCGAAATAAATTGGAAGCAGAATAGCGATTGCTTGGATTTACGGGTAGGCGCGTAAAACTAGAATCATAATAGAACCCCTCAATCTCCAGCCCGATTTGACGCTGGTTTTCAGGAACAACTCTAGAGAGTATTTCAGATTTAATTTTATCGGGGAGGTTCATCGATTAAATTGAGAAATTTTCTAAAGTTTTTTGTAACATTCGCGCCATTGATTGTTCAGGGTTTTTATGGAGAACATCATTTTTATTGATCCATGCTACATCATGAGACTCGTCGCTAACAATAATATTTTCTAACCCATGCTCAGCCTCCATTATGAAACGCACATCAAAATGTAAATGGGTAGGGGCACCCTTAAACGCAGGAATTTTATGGATGTCCAAATCAAAAATATTTGTGGACAAAACATTAAGTTTGGATAAACCCGATTCCTCTTGTGCTTCATCTAAAGCAACATCCAATAAGTTAGAACGACCCTCCGCATGGCCGCCCAATTGCAACCACATATCCAACTGGCGATGATGGGTCATCAGAACCCACTCGCGGGACTGATCCACAACCCACGCAGATCCGGTGAAATGGCCTTCCCAATTATTACGGGAAAAACACGTTTTTGATCTATTCAAAAACATTTCTGTTTTTAATGTTTTTACAGATTCTTCAGGGTAGCATTTTTTATACTGTTCTAAAAGTTGTTTTAATTTTTTCCGTTCCAACTGCTTTCTTTCTTAAAAAGATTAATAAACGATGGGGAGAAATTAATGCGTTCAGGAAAGCGAGTTTGTAAGTTTAGAGACAATTTTAGATTAAAGATTCTATAAAATTTTGGAAACGAATAAAATGATTGCGATGAATTAGAATTACCATATAGCTTTGCTACCGAAATGCGTTACATAATTGCCCTTAATAATAACAATAATAACGTCAATATAATTGGCGTGGGGGTTCCCGTGTAACCAGACGGGATAGAAAACTTTATGAAAACCCCCATAACTGCAAGGTTGTGGGGGTTTTTTTGTTCAAAAATTAAAAGGAAAAAACAATGTGTGGAATATTTGCCTATAGTGGACAATCACTTGGATGGGATGACTTAAAGCCCCATGTCGATAAAATACAATACCGAGGCCCGGATGCATCCAGCGTTAAAATGGTGGGAGAAGATGTCATCTTTGCTTTTCATAGACTGGCGATCGTTGGCACAACGGCGGCGGGAGACCAACCCCTAGTTCACCCGGAGGATAAGAGCATTTCTGTTATTTGTAATGGAGAAATATATAATTATAAAGCATTGGCAAAAGAGCATGGGTTTAAACTTACCTCCGGATCCGATTGTGAAATAATACTCCACATGTATCGCCGGTTTGGAATTGATAAAACAGTCGCGGCACTCGATGGTGTTTTCATGTTTGTGCTCCACGACCGGGAGAAAGACGAGCTTTTTGCTGGTAGGGATCCATTTGGTGTTCGCCCAGGGTTTATCGGCATTAAGGGTAAAGAATACTTTATTGCTTCAGAGGCTAAACCAATTATCGATATCTGTGATAAGGTAAAACCATTTAAGCCGGGGCACTGGTGGAAAGAAAGTTCAGGAAAATTCACCAGATATCATTTTCATAAGAATGAAAACTTAATGGCAAAACCTGAAGGCGAACTTTTAAATGAAATTAAAACAAAGTTGATTCAGGCTGTAAAAAAGCGAATGATGGCAGAGCGAGAAATTGGTTCTTTATTATCTGGTGGTTTGGATTCAAGCCTCATATCCGCTCTAGTGAACAAGTACCATGACGGAAAACTAAAAACGTTCTCGATTGGAATGCCAGGAAGTGTTGATTTAGAATACGCTCAAATAGTAGCAGATCACCTGGGAACAGATCACCATCAAATTCAAATATCCGAACAAGAATTTTTAGATGCAATTGAGACAGTGATTTATAATATTGAATCGTATGATACTACGACCGTTCGAGCTAGCGTGGGAAACTACCTTGTATCAAAATACATCCGAGCAAATTCCGATTGTAAAGTGATTTTCAATGGGGATGGGAGCGATGAAGCCTGTGGTGGATATGTGTATATGAAACATGCCCCATCTAATACAGCATTTCAAAATGAGTGTAAAAGACTAATAGAAGAAATTCATCGTTTTGATGTGCTTCGTTCCGATCGCAGTATTAGTTCAAACGGGCTGGAAGCACGAACGCCATTTTTGGATAAGGAATTTGTTCGCTATTATTTATCTATACCGGCAGAGCAGAAAATATTCGACGGAAGGGACCGTATGGAAAAGCACCTTTTGCGTAAAGCTTTTTCCAAAATGGATCTTTTACCCGATTCAGTATTATGGCGCAGAAAATGTGCTTTTTCTGACGGTGTAAGTGCCAAAAAAAATTCTTGGCATAAGGTACTTCAGGGTTTTGTAGATGAACAAATAACAGATTTTGAATTCGAAACAAAAGCGTCTCAATATGTTCATTGTACCCCAATTCTAAAGGAAAGTTATTATTATAGAAAAGTTTTTGAGTCATTTTTTGAGAAGCATGAAAAACTGATCCCCCATTTTTGGATGCCCAAGTGGGTAGAAACGAGTGATCCCTCAGCTCGGGAGATAAACGGTTATGTAGAATAAAAGGATCAATTTGAAAATGTACTAATTTCAATCCTTCGCGATTTGAAAAAGTTTACTGTCTTTTCGGGTGGTCTTGTAGGCTAATAAATAACCGCAACAGTAAATCATAAAATTTATCAACAACATTCAAAGTCTCCGCCTTTTTAAGGAGGGGATTTAGGGGTGGTTCCAATACCTTATCAGAAGATTTTGAAATTGAACCAAATACCCCCCCCCATTTCGACAAATCGGAACAGGGGTTTTCTCTAAGCGATTTTTAGAAGCGGATTGAAAGTTTACGTGAATGGTTTCTTAAATTCTATTTCGCTTTTTTTGATCCCTTAAAAACACCTGATACCGTTAATAAACTGAATATTGCTGAAACAATAAAAGAAAACAAAACGGATTTTAAAGTTGAATGAAAATGAATGAAAAGTTCGGTAAATATTAGAAAAAGCACAAAATTGACAATGAATAGGCTTATAACCTTTTTGATTCGAATTGCCATTATCATTTTACACTTCACTTATAGTAGTGTAATGATGGCGTAGCTAATTGATGCAATCAATGCATATATGCCAGCGCCTATTAATGTTTTTGTATAATAAGCTCCAGCGAAAGCACCTGCGACATCAGTTTTTACTAATGTATAAAAATCAAAATCATCATGTTTAGACAAAATCTTTTTACCCGCAGGATTGTTTAAGGTTTTCCATTCTTCTAGGTTCTCATACCAATATTCAGCGGAGTTTAACATTACGGATGAACAAACTAATATTTCAATGCCATCTTTTTCACCCAAATTATCATAAACTTCTTTATTTAATTTGTTCAATATATTTCGAAGCTCATCCAATGAAACATCATTGGAGATATTAAAAATTTTCTCAAAATAAGGCAGTTGATTATCGGGGATTGGAAAATTTTGGAGGATCGACTTAAAATCGAATTCGTCGTTTTTTGTTTTTGCTGCACGATTATTGAGTAAATATATTTGAAGTGCGTTTTCCTTGTATTCGAGAATTTCATCTCATACAATGGTTATTTAATTCTTTACATTGAAGGCTAATTGTTTTTACACAAAGATCCTCATCGTATAAGTGGTTTATGATATGTTTTGTAATTTTATTGATTCGAAAAGGATAAATGTGACAATCGGTATTATTAATCTCCTGCGTGGTGCGTAGTATCGCCTCAATAGTTTTTAGATCATTTAAAAAGTCCGTCATTTTATACTCCCATCATAAATTATTACCACAAGTAACATTGCAAATATAGTTATAATTTATTAAAAAAACAAAAAACCCCATTTCGATAAATCGGAACGGGGTTTTTCTCTAAGCGATTTTTAGAAGCGGATTTATTCTACGGTTTCACCGCCGAGAAGGTCTTCAAGCCTGAAGGCCCCGTCGCGCTCCATTTGTTTGGCAGATTGAACTATAGATTTACGGGCATTGTCAACATCTCGCTTAGGGACAGCGCCATCCACCGGTTCATACATTGCCTGTTTCTTTTTGGGCAAAATGCCAATCACCCTATCGGCGATTGATTGGTCCATACCCTTGAGACCCATGGCCACCGTATCTAAATCTACCGCATTCATGAGATCCCGTAGTAGGTTGTCTGGGAAAATTTCAAATATTGTTTCAAAAGTTATACGGTATTTTTTTACTGATTCGGCCAAATCCGGATTATCCTGTTCAAGATTTGCCATAAACATTTCTTCCTCCTCCGAGTCCATTGATCCTAGGATGTCGGCTAGATCTTTACCGCCACCACGAGAGAAGGCAACAGTCTTAGGAAGTTGTTTGGCTTTCTTTTGTAATTTGTTGGCAATTTGAACAACAGCTTCGAGAGGAACATCGTTCAGATTCCCAATACTTAAAAGAACCTGTCCCTTTTCTTCTTCACTGATTCTGTTTAATACCAGCATACGTTTATCGCCGGACAATTGTGCAATTGATATTGCAATAACGCGGGGCGTTTCTGTAATGAGCAGGGCGACGATTTGTTCGTCGGTTAAGTCAGCCAAAAATGCGAAGGGTTTTTTTGGCTCGTCAGATTCGTTGGTTTCTTGGAATTTTTCGCTAACAAAAGAAAAGTAAAATTCTTCCATTACCTGTTTTTTAACAGAAAAAGCAACACTTTCTACGCCACGCATGGCTGCACGAATTTTACGAATTTCCGTTTTATCCAGATCTTTAACCAGGTTTAGAGCGAGGCTTTCTCCTAGGACAGAGAACAATATGGCCACTTTTTCCAGGCCGGAAAGTCGGTTATAATTTGAAATCATAAATGCCTCTTATTTTTTCTTTTTCTTCTTCTTTTTACCATCATCTTCTGCTGGGGCTACAGGTGTCGGTTCGGGCTCGGGCGGCGCCTCTTCCAATATCCAGTCTTTCACAATTTTTGTAGCTGCTTGAGGCTGCCCGACGCTCATGGAAACAACTGCTTGTTTCATATCGTTAACTTCACTTTGTAAGACAGCAATATCTTCTGCTTTTGGTATTTGTGGTTCCGGATTTGTTACCGCTGGTTCTGTCACTAGCCCTTCTCCATTACCGTTATCTTTTTTTTTAGGCCGTGGCGGGTATACCATCCATGGCGGTGGCGGTGGTATTTGTTGTTTTGGTTTATTCATTAATACAAAAACAAGTACAGCAATCAATACAATCAGCAGCGCGGCAAGGATGGACACAAAAATAATCATGCTAGTATTTCCGCCCCCGCGATTGGCCTGGCTATTAAGATCGCTTTGAACTTGGTCTAGCATAGCAAGCTTTTCGGCAATCTGAGAATCTAGATTTGCTTTTTCTGATAGTTTTTGCTGAACAGTAGATTGTGCTTCGGTAGCGGCAGAATCAGTTAAATTAGCCGTACCTAAAAATGATTTCAGGTTTTGAATCTCTTCATTTATTGCTTGGAGTCGGACTGAATCTTGCCTGAGCATGGCTTGTTTTTCTTCATCATAAGATTGATCGCGGGAAGCTGTTTCGAATTCAGCTAATTTAGACTGAAAAAACAGACGATCTTCTTGTCGCCGCTCAGCTTCCGATTCTTTATAAACATCTAATTCCTGTTTCCAATCAACTTCGCCCAGGCGTTCGCGCTGACTCTGAAGTGTTTCTAGTTTTTCAGCAATATTCTTCAGTAGGACTTGTTCTGCTGATTTTTCATCGCGCCGCCGTTTAAAGCTGGCGGTCATAATACTTAGAACGTCTCCGCGCGGACGATTAAAACGTGAAGCAACCATAACCACCTGGCGAATATTTTCAATAAGTTCCGGTGCTGCACCCTCTTGGATAATTATGCTGATTTCCATATTACGTACGCTGGCCATGGCGGGACGTTTTTCTGTTTGGATGCGGGACACCACGTTGTCTTCTGTCGAAGGGGAATCCATTGAATCACCTTTAGTTGAAGGCGTTTCTTCTACCGTTGGCGTTTCAGCGGTAAAGTCAAAACCCGGGATAGGCAAACCAATACTACCGCCAGATCGGGTCTCCGAGGTATTCATCATGTCTTCTGCCGCTTTTAATGACTCTATCGTATTTCCACCATCGTTGGGCGTATAAGTTATTTGGCTCTCGATGGCGCTGCTGATTTCTAGATCAACACTAACATCCACAACATATTTACGATTGTCAATCACCTTTTCTAGTGCATTGGCTATTCGTTTTCGTAGATCATTTTCGATCATCAGTTTTTGTGCTAAATAGCCACTTGTTTGACTTAGGCCAATGCCTAAAATAAGTCCCAATGTGAGGGTATAAGACAAAACCCTGTTACTCCGCTTTTTCATATTTACTCCCTTAGTCATATGAATCATTGATTATCCTTTGTTGGCGTTTCTGCTCTTCCTACGGGGCCGCCACGCGGCGCTAAGAATGTAATTTCTACACGACGGTTGCGCGCTTTTTGTTGAGGATTAGAATTATATTTTTGCACTAAATCTGTTGAAAGCAATTCTGTGTTTTTTCTATCTCTTGGAACGAATTCTCCATACCCAACAGCTTCTAGTCGTGTTGGTCCAACGCCCAAAGATATCATTAGGCGAACGACCGCCGCCGCCCGGGCGCCGGAAAGCTCCCAGTTGCTAGGGTACTTTACCCGCAATGCTTTTGGAAGTTGATCACTATCGGTATGGCCTTCCACTGCAATTTGGAAATAAGATTGTTCAACAGTTGGTATTATTTTTTTTAGAATATCTAAAAATCCTGGTTTTGTTTGCGCTGACCCAGACTGAAAACTAATATCAGATGAAATACCGATGGTGACCCCTTTTGGGCTGGTGGAAACTTCCACGGGCTTTTCCCCGGTCTCTGGATCTGCCGCCATCTCTTCAACCATTTTTTGGGCTGCTTTTTGAATGTCACCGAGAGACATGGCTTGGTTCTCAATTTCTTTCTTTTTCCCCACAGATTTCCCCATTCCGTCAGCCATGTTTTCCAACTTAACGGGGTCAATCGTCGATATTGCAGCTAACAATACGAAGAATGCAAAGAGTAAGGTCATCATATCTGCAAAGGTACCAAACCATCCGGGTAAACCTTCTTCGACAAGGTCCATTCCTTTGTTAATGAATTTCTTTTTTTCTTGAGGCGTGGCTGCCATTCAAATTAACCTTCGTCTTTTTTCCATTCTTTTGGTGGAATAAAGGAATTTAGTTTTTCCCGAACTATAATTGGATGTTTTTTCTGATGAATAAGCCGGGTTGCTTCAACCTGTAAATTTTGTACCGTACTTGAGAAAATAATTCGGGATTTTATTTTATCTGCCATAGGTAGAAATAATAAATTGGCCATAACGGCACCATAAAAGGTTGTAATCAAGGCAGCGGACATCCCGGCCCCTAATGTATCCGTACCGCCCTCACCAAAGCCAGAAAGCATAACTACAAGTCCGATTAAAGTTCCAACCATTCCCCAGGCCGGGGACATTACTCCCATGGATTTGAACAATCCAGCTTGAGTGTTTTCCCGTAATTCTCTGTACTCAATCCGGGTGTATAAAATTTCAGTCAACTCCTCAAGAGAATACCCATCAATCACCATTTGGGCACCATCCCGAAAGAAAAAACTTTTAATGTTTCCAATATGGTTTTCCAAATCTGCTGTACCCTTGCGCCCCACTTCAGATGCTTCAACTGCTTCATCTACTATATCGCCCAGAGTATTTTTATCTCCTTTAAAGACAGCACTCATAGCAGCACCCAACTGAAGCACATCCTTTAAAGGGAAGGCAACTGAAACGGATGCAATCATTCCACCAAAAACAATACCAAAACTAGAAACAGAACCGAACATTCCAATGTTGGGAGTCATTAAAAAAATACTACCAACAATAGACCCCATTCCGAGTATAATTCCTACAAGGGTTGCAATATCCATATTTATTCCTTAATCATACTTGTTGATTTCAAACGATTTTCATGTAGTGCTTTAAGCACATTCCTTACATCGTCGTATTCTGGATCCATCCTTAAAGCAAGGTTCCAGTTGATGGTCGCGCGTTGAATGTCTCCCAGTTTATAATAGACAGATCCGCGACGGGCATAAGCCAGCGCTAAGCCCGGATTCAACTCAAGCGAAGCTTCAACTTCTTGGAGGGACGCCCTGTAATTCCCCGCATAAAAGTAGCGCAAAGAACGAGACAAATGACGCATAGCATTATTCATTTTTTGTTCATCTATATTGTTGTTGAGCCTAATGGCTTTTAATGAATCTTCTAAAAATTTGGAATGTTGTTCCATGGCAGAAAGACGTGTCATAAGGTTGCGCATTTCGTTCGTCATGAGGCCCATAGAATCTCGGAGAGTGTGGACTGTGTAATCAGCCAACATAAGGGTTGTATCCATATCTGCCATATTTATTGGGCCCAACACCGGCGGGGCAGGACCGCCACCAGGCGTTTTGATCGCAGATCCCCTGGGAGCGGTAATCTCAAACCCAACAGTCATTCCTGCATGGCCTTCCCAGTAGCGTTCTTTCCATTTTGGTAATTTTTCAATGTGGGTGAACCCAAGGTTCAAGCGATAATCCGAGGTAAGGGGGATGCGGAGTCCCACATTGATGCCATTCCCATCGAATTCACCCACAATATCTACACCGCCCCATTTTTCCAAATAGGGCGTATTAAAAACTGCTCCCGCAAAAACACCGGCATTTGTTCCCGTTGACTGCTCAGAAAGAGTATCTATTTTTACTGTATCAATAGCACCAAAACCGCCAGTCCCAAAGCCAATAAAGGTATTCATATTGTATTGACCAATTTGTTTTTGGCTACTTACAATTCCAAAAAATGATAATTCTTTCGGATCCAGATTGAAACCGCTGGTGCTGTTTTCGAAAACGATATCTTGCAATCCAACTGTAAATGAAATATTGTTTCTTACGAAGACTCGCCGTTGAAGGTGAAAGCCAAATTCAATGGGTGCTTTGAAGGTAGAAACTTCTAAATTTGCTAAGCGCGTAGTGTCGCCGCCTTGGGCCGTAGAAAAACCGAAAGTCCATCCGCGGACTTCCATGTTGAAGTAAGCGCCGCCAGCGGTATTAAAAGGAGAAAAGTTGTGTAACTCAGAACCGAAACCGGCGGTAAATAAATAAGGAGAAGCACCCACAGATGTAAAAGGGATTTTCATCATGGGGCCTGGTCTTAGATATGCAATACGAGTGGCGCCAAATACGATGGAAAACAAAATTAAGGAAAAGGTTATGAGGCGTATCAGTTGTTTCATTTCAATTCGTTAGATTTTTTTAATTCCATTTGTGCCAATCGCAGATATTCACTTTTTGGATATTGTGAAACGACATCACCAAAAGCGGCCAAGGCTAAATCTTCGTTCCCCATCTTTCTGTGGAGAAGCCCTTTTTGAACGAGCGCATCGTCGATTCTTAGCTTTCCGGTGCTGGTTATGGTATTTAAAAGTGAAAGTGCTTTTTTGTATTGGCCTGTTTGCTGGAGAGCATCTGCCATCCAGTATAAAATGTTTTCAGAAATCTTTTTAGATGTCGCGTTTAGACTAAGGCCAGAAAATTTGTCAAGCGCAGCTTGGTAATCTTCCCGCTGGTATGCGAAAACACCGGACATATAAACCGAATGATTAAAGGACGGCGCTGGCTTGGAAGGGATAATATTTTTTGGTTCACTTGAGACAACAGCTGAAGCTGTTTCGGGCAAAGGGTCGGCAATGAATTTATTTGTGAGGATCGGTGATTGCTTGGCTGGGGATTGAATTACTGCCAAAGTTTGGCGCAATGAAACGTTCTCTTTTTTTAAGGCATTCATTTCCGATTGAAAGGAATTTTCTAATCGTTCAATCCTATTGTTTATTCGACCAAGGGTTGTTAATAGCTCTTTACTTGATGCCATATAGACCGATCCGCTTTCGACCTTTTTTATTTTGAAGGAAATTTCTTCAGAAGGTTTTTTTATCAAGCGAGAATAGGCTTCTGAGCCATTCGCCGGTTCAATTACAATGCCAAGATCTAAAAAGAATATTTCTGAAAGGGGTGTGTCTTGTGCACCCAGCGAACCGATCGTTATTAGGATCGTCAATCCTTTAATCAGCGGTTTAATTCGGTTCATCAGAGACCCGAAAACCATTATTCGTATTCTTCCCAATCGATAACGTATGAGTAGCCGATAAAGGATCCAAAATCATGGGGGACATAAAGCTCAAAGGCGCCTGTGGCACCCGGAAGAAGCGTTGCGTCAGTAGTTATGCCTGAATCGAATGTATGATACCCGCCCCGAACAAAAGTGGTGAGCGTCTTTGTTTCGCCGCTCCAATTTTTACGAAAGACAAAGTCAACTTTAACAAAATCTGATCTGCGTCCGCCAATGTTTTTTATTTCACCATTAAAAACAATATTACCCTGAGCATCCTTCTTCTCACTGATATTGCCTACCAACACACAATTAGCAGAATATTTTTTTGTGGCACTTCTTTCAGCTGAGGTATATTGTGGTGATGCTAGCTTTGGCATGGGTGGTGGTGTATAACTATCCCTAACTTGTTCAGGCACATATTCCGCCTGTTCTTCGGTAATTACATTATCAACAATCCTGACAACATCTTGACGGTTAATAATCAAGTATCCCACCAGTGTTTCAATTTTCAGGGATTCTTCATCTTGGTAAACGACCTTTCCAAATACAGTTGTCCCATTTTTCATGATGATTTCTTTGGAATAGATGGCAAGGGGGTTAACCCACATTTTACTGAGGGCTTTTAAGTTTTCTAATTCTTCGTTGAGATATTTTAGCTCAGCCGTCATCTTTTTGATTTCGAAACTGAGTTCGTTCAGAATGTAATCCTTCCCAGGATCAGGGGTAAATTCAACAGCATCGGGGGCAGGGCCTTCTGCGGGCGTTTCCTCAGAAGGTGCTTTTTTTGCAACAAGCTTTACTTTTGACAAAGCAATTTCTCCCATCTTTACATTTTTATCGGCAACTTCAACAGACGTGCTAACTTTTCCTGCATCGCCGCCATCTGCTTCAATTGTATAATTACCGGGGAGAACTTTTTTGAATTCGAACTTTCCACCACTGCGCCCAATGCGCTTTTTGGAAGTTTCAGTTCGCTGAACTTCAGTACCGTCTTCGCCCAAAAGCAAAACGGTTGTATTGACTACAATATTTCCATCAGAATTAACGAGCGCACCTAAAATGTCTCGTGGTTTTTGAGCAAATAAAGTTGTCGCGAAAAGGACACAGAGTGCCCCAATGAATAATTTTTTAAATAATAATCTTTTTGCCATTTATCTTTACCTCGGATTGTGTGGCACCTAATGACATGACAGCCAATAGGCTACGAAAGTTTAGCTACGTTCTGTTCCTGAATCAAGTCAAAAATGACGGTAAAAACAGGAAATTTTATGAAAGCGGTAATCTGCCCCCAGAAACTATTTCCAGAAATCTTTGTAAGTTTTTTTGCGCTTTAACAATGCCGAGCGGGCTGAGGATACCCGCGGCTTCATTTTATCCGTGAGAAAAAGGGTGAGGGCTGTGTCGTATGCTTCTAATGGTAATTCAAAATCCATCTCATCCTTTTTTTCGTAAGCTTGACCCAGCCAGTAGTATGGCTCACCCAAGGAGTCAATGGCCGCTGCCGCTTTTGAAAACGATTGAATTGCATCCCACTGACCATTTTTGTGGCCTCTTTTATAATGGTTTTTCCCATCCCACATGTAAATATGATAATTGGCCGTGACATTTTTTGGATCAATTATTAAAATAGCCCGATAATGATCCATGCTGTTTTTGATTTTGGCCAGGTTCAAGCGGGCCGTCACAATGGATGCGCGCAATTCGGAATCATTCGGACTAGCGGTGAGAAGTGAGTCTGCATTGGCAACCAGCAAGGCGGGGTCGGTTTCGGCCAAGGCAGAAGACGTTGGCGCACACCCCTTATATAATAATAGGGAAAGAATTGATACAGTAAATAAAGATGCTTTTTTCATAGATTCTCGTTTGTTTACTAACCTTCGAACCAGAACAGTTCCTGGCAATCTCGAAAGGCTTCATACATTTCATTCATGGAATTGATCACGTAATAGCGATCTTGGATATTGCTGTAATCAAAGCGAGTCATGACCAATTCTTCCATGTTAAAAGGAATAAATATTGATCGATTTGATTCTCCTTTAGCACAGGCAATAGTGTTCAAAGTTTCATCATAAGAAGAAATAATGCCGGCCCCATAGATTTCATAATCAATGTCATTTTTCCGTCGGCGGAATTGGTCACTTTCACCGGTGTTTTTAATGAGACCAAACTCATAAGTCCACCAGGCAAAATTCTGGAGACGCTTTAAATTGTGGGCCACCAGTTCCGGATCCATCCCACGTTCGTTTCGTAAAATTTCATCCCCAAGAACACCAACCTTGTGCATGTAATCCGCATATGCTTTGTTCATCAACAAGGGCACATGACCTTGAATATCGTGGAAAATATCTGGTTCTGGCGTATAGCCTTCATCATTCTGAATATCCACGTGGGCATATTTTTCAGCAAAGCGGGGGGACTTGCGAATAATATCTGTGACAGGAAATTTTCTGTTTGCGTTAAGATCAAAAAATAGTTCTTCTGTTAAGAATCCAGCCACGGGGACGAGTTGCCAATCTGTGGAATTTTCAATCAAGGGAGATATGGCTTCAAATTCTGGAAACCTATCTTGGGGAATCGGAAGCGTACGCATACCCAGTAAATATTCCCGAGAGACATATTGATTAAGCAGTGGCTCCAGGTTTAGAAACAAATCCTCCCATATTCCATTTTCCAGATTATTTACATTATTATAATCTTGGGGTTTTATATAGGGATCGTCCTTGCCAAAAATACGCACCCCGCCAATAGCATTGGGGATTACGTTTTGAAACAAGTGGTCGTATTTGGTGTATTCTTCAGTCATATTGAATGGACAATTTACAGGAAAGGATTCTTCACGTCAAATCACCTTAATGTACAGCCAAGATCCTTGTCGGATGGTTTTTCTAAACCCCCGAGCAAGGATACTCGTGCCACAAGGACAAGCTTACCAGAGCCAGATATAAGTGATGGCGCTATTCCGCCGACCCAAGTCAGGATCGTAGGGTGAACCACAATCGGCGCGCATGGCAGCGGAATCCCCGTGAAAAAGATCATAATCTTCACCGAGAATTACAGCCTGAAAGCGTCCGGATTGATCTTCGCACCATTCTCTCACACCGCGTTTTAGGGCACCGGTTCCATGGCCATGGATAATTTTAATTGCCCGTGTTTTTCCATTAAAAATACAGTCGCTTACTGATGTTTCCATCTCAGAAAGTGCCCGATCCAAGGCGAATCCTCGGTGGCCAATATCGATAATTTGAAATCGTGCGGACATAATAAGGATAGAGTTTCCGTAACTTTATTGCTTCAACAAAAGGATTAAAATGGAATATACAATCTTGGGGCGGACGGGCGCAAAAGTGTCTCGGATAAGTTTGGGTACATGGTCTTATGGTGGCGCAAATATGGTGGGTAAAAATCAGCCTATTGGCTGGGCAGGTCAAGCGGATGAAGACAGTCGACGCGCTTTGCAAAAAGCGTATGATTCGGGCATCAACCATTGGGACACTGCCGATGTGTACGGCAATGGCCGCTCTGAAGAAATTATTGGTTCCATGTGGGATAAAATTCCTCGGAATAACATTTTTATCGCCACCAAGTTTGGTTGGGATATGGGCCCACATAATTATTGGTACCACCCAGCCCATATGCGCACCAATATGGAGAAATCTCTAAAAAATCTAAAAACAGATTGCGTTGATCTTATGTATTTGCATCACTGTAATTTTGGGAAACAGGAACAATATCTTGATGATGCGCTGGAAGTAATTCGCCGATTTCAAGAAGAAGGGAAAACACGTTTTATTGGTCTTTCTGATTGGTTTTCGGAAAAGGTTATGAAGTTTATTGAGCGCGTTAATCCTGATGTAATTCAGCCTTACCGCAATGTTATGGACGACACCTATGTTGCAACCGGATTGAAAGATTATGTTGAAGTCAATAATTTAGGCATTTGTTTTTTCTCGCCCATTAAGCATGGATTGCTTACAGGGAAATACACCAAACCAGCCACGTTTGAAACGGGGGACTTTCGCACAACTGTTAAAGATTTTGCCAATCAGGATTTGATTGATAAAATGCAAGCCAACAAATTAAAACTGGAAGAACATTTTGCTGATCATCCCCAAGCGGTGATGCACGGATTGGTGGATGCCCTTTTATCCGATGCGCCTACAGGTTGTGTTTTGTTGGGTCAGCGAAACGTTGAACAAGTTGAAGCAGCCGCGCAATTGGGGAGCGCCCTATCTAATGAAGATGCGAATTTGGTGAAGGAATTGTATAAATAATAAATTTTCGTAGAATATTTATTATTTAATCGATACTAAAAACCGATCCATGAGGAATGGCACTATCCGTATTTCCGTGGGGCCACTCAAATCGATCAAAACTGAAGCCTAATTCATTGGTTTCTTTATCCCTAAAATTTTCATCGAAGGACAACTTGCCTGTTTTTGGATTCAGGTTAACGATTAAAAGTTTATTCTTAAGTCGATTTCCACCAGCGACTATAATTCGATGCCCATTTGGTTCAAGGGATATCCAGTGCGGCCATTCACCCTTTTTAAATTTTAATTCATCCACCTTTTTAGGATTGGCTGGATCAGAAACATCAAGACTGACCAAAGCTGATTCAGATGAAATTGCTTGAACCCAAAAGTCACCGGCAACAACTGGTAAAGCACAATCCCACTTTTTGTTAAAAGGAAAAGAATAAACCCATTCCGCAGTTGGATTCTCACTTTCAAGATCAACAATGCGATATAATCCGCAAAAAAAAGTGGAAACCAATACTGTTTTACCATCCCTTAATACCCGTGGCTCAGCCGCATCATAATTTTCGTTACCCCTTGGCCCAGGTTCAAAACGGATTGTTTTAATTAATGATAAATCAGAAAGTTGCCAAATCTGGACGGCTCGACTTATGTCAGCTCCGCGCATATCTGTACTGGTTGATACAACCCGATCTAAATTGGGTAAAATGGCTAAACTATAAGGTCGGATAAAATCTTCCACACTGGGGTCTGAAGAAATAGTAGCTCGAACTAAATCCCCACTTGGTGAGATTTCTACCAACCCTCCTTCCTTTTTATTGCCCTCTCCTATTGTTTGAAATGTAGCCAATACATTACCATTTGGAAGACGTTCAAAACTGTGGGGATAGGTGTAGTCGCCCATATTAGTGAAGTTGGTAATAAGTTTGGGGTTCTCAGAATCTTCTAAGTTAAAAATAAATGTGCGCCCGCCGGAAAATCCGTTGGCAAATAAATGTTTACTTTCATGAAGACGATGCTCTGTATGATGAGCATTTATCTCACTATAACCAACCGGAAGCGTTTTAACTAAAGAACCATAATCTTTATCCAATGGGTTTGCATTTATAACGGTCAAAAAATCTGAATTCCACCCATTCTCATCTTTTGTCCAGGCATAAATATAAGAGCTTGAATTTTTAATGGGCTCTTCCTTAGAGCAACTCGGAAGAAACAATCCAAGGACAAATATTGATAAAAGTTTCAGCGCCATAATAGCCAGTTTACTTTGGAATATATACTAATTACAATTAATAATTGACTTGTCTAAAAATCAGATCTCTAATCACAGTCGGTGCAAGTGAGTCCTTCTTTTTTCATTTCCCATGTATGTTCAACCATACGGCGGTCCCAGGTATCGGTCACATTGCGAACATCATCAAGCATATATTTTAGCGATTCGTCTAAATATACCGATCGGCCTTCCGGGACAAGCAAGACAAGATCCACTTTTTGAAAAGCATAAGGCTGGTCATCCCTGATCTTTAAATAATTTTTCAAGAGCAACCCATCTGCGGCAGGTAAAAAATTATAGCTGATGGATTCGGCAAGGCCCCTGGCCGAGCGCGATGAATTGGAGGCTGCTTCATTATGAACAATAAGGTGAAAGAGATCATCGTCGGAGCGTTTAATATCCAACAATACATCAGAGACAAGGAGGTTGTCGTCAGCAGTTTTTACCGTATGATCTTGTCTGCTCGTCCAAAGAAAATAATCATTTTCCCATAAGGATACCTGCACCGTGTCGGCGGTTATCTTGCTTAAGGGCACATTGCGCCGGGAAAAACCCTCAGACGAATAGCGCGTGCCGCCGAAAACACCAAAGATAATTAAGGAAATAAGGCTCAAAACCCAGAGACTGGTGAGAAGACCTTTCAAAAAGGCGGGTTGATTCCCCATATGAAAAAGGAGGCGTAGGCCAAAGTAGATCAATTGGAAAATAGGTATAACCAAGAATAGAGCCAAAGCCACATAAATGATATATTGACTCATGGGTAGTGCCGAAAATATTGAATCTAAGATATGAGAATGGGATGTATCTACAAATGATAACATACCCTCTATCCCAAAAACTAAAAAGGCGCCCCAAAGGGTCGCCACCAAACCAAGGATTAAGAAGACTATCCCAAAGATAGGCCGCAGTATGATTACCAATGCTTTAAATATTTTTTTTAATAAACCAAATACAGCTTCGAATATTTTTCCGATAAAGTTAAAGATTTTTTTTATTACATTTTTACCATTCGCCGGTTCAAAACCTTTCTCCACTTGGGCGGTAATGGTTTTACCAATAGAATCAGCCGTAATGGGTTTCCCAGCCATTTTTAGTCGATCTGAAGTAGATTGAGCCATTGGAATAATGGCCCACATTACCAAGTAAATCAGGGCGCCAAAGCCTCCGAAAAATGCCGTTACCATGAATATGATCCTGAAGATGACAGGATCAATCCCCACAAGTGCACCCAGCCCGCCACAAACACCTCCTAATATTTTATCATCGGGATGGCGGTAAATGCGCCGGGGCGCACCCTTTGCTTTGGCAATCGGCTCGGGTTTTGTATCCGAATCATCTTCCCCATATTGTTCCGGTTTGCCCATGACGGCAATGATATCATTTACATGTTTGTTAGTAATAATCTTGACCTTTTTATCATTCAGGATTTCGGCAATCCGAGATTCGATATCCTCAATAATCTCTTCTTGCCCATCCATATTGGCGAACTGCTTTTTGACTGAACTGAGGTAAGTATAGAGTTGATCATAAGCATCAACTTCAATATGAAATATGATGCCCCCGAGATTGATCGTTTGTGTTTTTTTCATAGTGTCATGACTTCTTTGTAGTTTGTTTTACAGACTTAACCAGCTCTTTCCATGCCGTATCTAATTGATTGAGAAACGACTCCCCCGCTGGGGTCAAGGCGTAATATTTTCGTGGCGGTCCAGACTTGGACTCTTCCCATCTGTAAGTGAGGAGTTCCGCGTTCTTTAAGCGGGTGAGGAGGGGATAAAGCGTCCCCTCTACCACGATGAGGTTGGCTTTCTTCAACCGCGCAAGTATATCCGATGGGTAGGCCTCCCCATTTTTTAAAATGGAAAGGATACAAAACTCAAGGATGCCCTTGCGCATTTGTGCTGTTGTGTTTTCAATTTTCATTTGTGTCTGCTATTGTGTATTGCAATATTATATACAATAAAAGGTACTATGCAATACATATTAGTAAAAAAATTATATAATAAAAAAGCCCCGATTTAATCCGGGGCTTTTGCTTGTTAAATGTATATAGGAAAATTAATTTGCCGCGACCTCCACCGCAGACCAAACGCGCCACACATTTTTGTAGCAGATCTTTTCAATATCTTCTTCAGAATAGCCGCGCTTCAAAAGGTGAAAAATGAGATTGGGATAAGAGGATGCATCTTTCAGTCCATAAGGGAGAGAATCACCCACGCCGTCGTAATCGGAGCCAATGCCCACATGATCAATGCCGGCCAATGCCACAACGCGGTCAATATGGTCCACTACTTCAGTGATATCAGCATACATGGGGTTTTCGGCATTCACTTTTTCGGCATACGTTTTGAGCGTCTCATCGTCATTTCCCAGGCCATTTTCTTTGGCGTAAGCTGCAATTTTTTCACCATTGGCTTTGCGTTTATCTTGGGCTTCTTGAGTCACAAAAGATGAACCATAATTAATTTGGATGACGCCCCCATTATCTTTGAGTCTTCGAATTTCAGCATCGCCCATATTGCGTTCCCAGCCCGGCGTAAAATGTCGGCAGGAGGAATGGGAAGCAATCACCGGTACATCAGTCATATCCAAAACTTGGTTTATTACATCATCGGTTACGTGAGAAATATCTACCATGATGCCTACGCGATTCATTTCTTTAACCACTTTCCGGCCAAAAGGGCTGAGTCCGCCCCATGTCCCAGTAGTGTCGTATGATGAATCACAAATGAGATTATCCTTGGCATGGGTTAGGGTGATATAGCGTATACCGCGATCATAAAAATATTCCACGTTGCCTAAATCATCTAAAATGGGCGCGCCATTTTCCATACCCATGGGGAGGGCAATCTTACCATCGGCAAAAATGCGGTTCACGTCTGCCACACTGAATGCCACTTCGAATTTATCAGGATGGTCGTTGGCAACTCGATGGACAAGGTCAATAAGCGAGTCGGCCTTTTCTTTGGCTCCGCCTGTTTCTTGGTATGAAGAAGGAACGTAGATGGACATGAAAGGTGCGTCAAGACCGCCTTCTTTGGCGCGGACATAATCAAAATCTCCGCTTTTGGTTCTGACTGATAAATCTTCATAGGTTTTCTCCAAACGCCAGGGGACATCAATATGGCCATCGGTTATTATGAATTTATGGGCCAGTTCATAGGCCTGTTTTTTCAGGGCCGCATCATTGCTGCAACCGCCAATCAGAATTCCGATTGTAAGTAAAAAAATATGTTTCATAATTCTCATTTTATATCCTTTTGTTTTTTAATTTTTTTCCCACCAAAGTGGTTTTCGTTTTGCATTCCCAGTTACCACCTCATTCATGGTGGCCGCATCGTAAAGACGGCCATTGATCATCACCATTTCTACCGAATCAGAATTTTGAATATTTTTTAAGGGGTTCTTCCCAAGGATGACCAAATCCGCCAGTTTTCCTTGTTCAATTGAACCGAGATCGTCACCCATGCCTAAGTATTCAGCGCCATTAATGGTGGATGCTTTTAACGCTTCCATGGGACTCATGCCACCTTGGGCCATCATCCACATTTCCCAGTGGACACCCATCCCTTGGAGTTGGCCATGTGCGCCGTTGTTCACCTTAACGCCCGCATCAGATAAGGCCTTTGCCGCTTTGGCATTTTCAATATGGTTCCAATCGTCTTCTTCTACTTTCATGCGTCGCCGTTTTTGATCCAGTAATTGCTGTGGGAAAAAAGATTGTAGGCGCGAATGTTCAAAAACATTCATTTTTGAATACCAATAATTCTCTCCCCAAATGCCACCATAGCTCACAATCAATGTCGGTGTGTAACCAACGCCACTTTCACCGTAAAGAGTGAGGGCGTCCTTATATAATGGTGAAACAGGTATGGAATGTTCAATCCCCGTATGTCCATCTGCTACCATATTTAAATTATGTTGAAGGGTTGAGCCGCCTTCAGGATAAACCAACATGTCCAATTCTCGGGCTGCTTTCAGGATTTGTTGTCGTTGCTCCCGTCGTGGCTGGTTGTAGGATTTTACCGAAAAACCGCCAAATGCTTTGATGCGCTCTAATGCCCGCTTGGCATCGTCCAGAGAATTTATTTCAGCCGTAAATCCTGCAACGGCTCCATATAATATGGTGCCAGTGGAATAAATGCGCGGGGCCAACAACATTCCAGATTTTTGCAATTCGGAATTGGCAAAAACCATTTCTGTATCGCGACTGGGATCGTGAGTGGTGGTAATACCAAAAGCAAGATTGGCTAAATAATGCCAGTTTTGTTCTGATGAAAGGCCATCCCATTCCAAACCCATATGGGCATGGACGTCAACTAATCCGGGTATGATAGTTTTGCCAAAAGCATCTACCATTTTCGCACCTTTTGGAATTCTCATCTTACTGTTACCCACTTTTTTGATGCGGTTATTCTCAATGAGGATTATCCCATTTTCAATCACCTCATCCCCATCCATGGTAATGATAGTTGCACCCGTAATTGCGACAATACCTTTGGGTGATGGTGCTGTAGCCGTCCAGCCTAAATTGGTCCCAGATTCAACAGGATCGGGCAGGGAATCTGGTGCCCCAGGAACAAAGGTGAAAGCCTCCTTCAAATCAGTGCTGAATAGTTCTGAGCCCAAAGTCCAGTGGATAGAATTATTGTCCGACCAATGGGGCTCAAAACCGCTTCCCGCTGTAAGTTGTTTTACAGGTATGCTGGCCGTTTTTGGGCCCAGATTAATCGCTTTTCCAATTTTAGAAAAGGGCGCCGCGTAAACATGAAAACGAGAATCAAACAAAACCCAATCTTCATTAGGAGATAGAATAATCCTATTGGCATATTTGGATGTAGCCAGAACGCGGCGGTCCTGTCCGTTCAAATCAACACTGTATAAAGCGCGATTATCCTTTTCGCGCCCCATGAGTAAAATCCTTGAATCGCCAGAAGTGAAGTGTGGCTCAGACCCACTTTTGGTCACCAGTTTTGGCTTGCCGCCTTTTACCTTAATCGAATAAATGCCCGTTTTGGCTGAATTGTCCCGCCCACGAATCCATGAACCACCGCCTCGGCGATACACAAGTTTAGACCCATCGCCAGACCAACTCGGGTCAAAATAATGACCGGCGGGTAATTTCAAGAATTTGGGTTTGCCACCATTTCCGCTGACGACAGCCAGCCGCCCTTTTTGTTTGTCAGACCAAGTGGTAAAGGCGATCTGCTTTCCATTGGGAGACCAGGCCGGAGCGTATTCCAATCCATTGTGCTGTTTTGTCAGGCGCTTTCTGCCAGAACCATCCACGTTTGCAACATAGAGTTTCCCCAATGCATTAAAGACCACTTTCTTTCCGTTGGGGCTTACGCGTGTATGGCGAAGGACCTTCACCTCAAAGGCATTAGCGCCCACTTCATTTTTTATGGCATAGGGTTTGGTAAGCTTTTGCTCAACCTCAGCTGTGAATGGAATTGGTTTTACATTTGCATTAGAAACGGTCACATTCCAAAAACCGCCTTTGGCGGTAATAATAATATTTTTCCCATTGGGGGTCCAACTGAAGCCCGGGTGAATACCGAAGATAGCCCATGTTTCCTGAGCGTCCCGATTCAGATTATCAAAAAGCATCCGTTCATTGCCCGATGCCAATTCTTTCACAAATAATGCTGTCTTTAGTCCCACTCGCCGGACGAATGCCAATTGTTTTCCATTGGGGGAAATTTGTGGTGTGGCCGCGCCGCCGGGGCCATCAGCTGCGGTTGTCTTTTCGCCTGTTTCTAAATCAATGCGATGTACCGCATAAATTTGTCCATAAGGATCACGGTTATATTGGTATGAATTGCCGGGGCTTACATCCTGAGAATAGTAAAGATATTGTCCATCTGCACTAACGTCCGGCTCACCAGCATCATGTTGCCAATTTCGTCTTTTGTTAACTTGAACACCTTTACCACCACTGGTATGGTAACGCCACATTTCGCCCGCACCTAACGAACGTGTATTTACAAAATGTTTTCGAGCTATAATGTAATTACCATCGGCCGTGAAAACGGGATTATTCAATAACCGGAAAGATTCTTTAGACACTTGTTTGGAGGTCGAGCCATCCCTATCCATAATCCAGATATTATCCCCACCAGATCTGTCAGACGTGAATGCGATTGATTTTCCATTGGGACTATAGGTTGGCTGCACATCCCAGGCGGGACCGCTAGTAATCTGGGTTGCTTTTCCGCCGGTCGTGGGTATGGTATAGAGGTCGCCCAAAAGGTCAAAGATGATTTCGCGCCCATCTGGAGAAACATCCAAGCTCATCCAAGTGCCTTCTGATGTTGTGAATTCAATCGTTTTTGTGGGACCGTGGGTTGTAGTTACGTCCCATTTTTTATTATCATCATCATCTGGTTCAGTCAAGTCAGCCATAGAATCGTTATGTAGAAATCCCTGGACGGAACAACAATCAACATGATTTGCAGAATCCTGGGCAAAAGCCATTGAAAAAATAGACGCTAACACCACCAGTTTAAATGAATGCATAGAAACTCCCTCTAATAAGTTTGAACGGATAGATAGTTGGTGGTACCGGCCACCCCCATGGGAACGCCGCCTGTGATTACATAGCTATCACCATTATCTATCAATTTTAATTCATCCAAAACAGAATTGCAAACGTCGGGTACCGCTTCAATATTGTCATATTTATCAACCTTAACAGGGATAACACCCCAAACTAGCTGAAGCTGCCGCGCAATTTGATCAAATGGGGTTAATGCCAGGACAGAAGCCTGGGGCCGGTAACGGGAAATCATTTGGGCGGTGCTACCGCTATGGGTCATGGTTAAAATTAAATTAATGTCCAGATCCAGCGCAATTTCGCAGACAGCATGACTGATTGCATCGGCTGTTTCTGTTACATCTTCCGGTAAAGATTTTCTCCCCGATGGGGTAGCCTGTTCTGTTTCGGCAATGACCCGTTTTAATGTTTGAATCACATCCACAGGATAATTCCCTGCCGCTGTTTCGCCCGTAACCATGAGGGCATCCACACCGTCAAAAATCGCATTGGCAATATCACTCACCTCCGCTCGGGTGGGCGTTTGGCTCTCCACCATTGATTCCAGCATTTGGGTGGCAATGACCACCGGTTTGCCAAAAGTACCGGCAACCTCAATAATTCGCTTTTGTGCAAGAGGAACTTGTTCGGCCGGGATTTCAACCCCCAAGTCACCACGGGCCACCATCACTGCATCAAATGATTCTGTGATTGCATCCACATCATTAAGCGCTTCCCACTTTTCAATCTTTGCCATAACGGGCAAGCGCTTTCCCTCTTCATCCATTACTGCCAGGACATCATCCAAGTCTTCTGCAGAACGAACAAATGAAAGAGCGATCCAATCTGCTTCAAGATCAAGGGCCATTTTTAAATCTGTTTTATCTTGTTCGGTTAAAGTGGGCACATCTAAAGTAATGCCCGGGAAGTTGACGCCCTTTCGAGGTTCCACCAACCCGCCAATCTCGGTGCTACATTTAAGCGTATGTTTAGATACAGCTTCTACGACCTCAAGCTGAATTCGACCATCATTAATCAAAATTTTTGCACCTTCAGAAACATTGGTAAAACCAATTCCGTTTGTAACGCTTATGTTATTTTCGTCGGCGCCACTTTCATTGGTTATAGTGATGGATTGTCCTGTCTCTAAAGTGAAATTCGGAAGCACATCGGTAATGCGAATTTTGGGTCCGGCTAAGTCAGTTAGTATGCAAGGTCGTTGGCCATTGTGCATTTTAAGGGATTGAACCAAATTATATAATTTTCTTTTTGATGCTTCATCTCCATGGGACATGTTGAGGCGAAAAGTATTCACCCCTGCGTCCAACATGGCTTGTAAAGTTTCTGTATTGTCACAGGCGGGGCCGATTGTTGCTATAATTTTTGTTTTAATATCCATTGTCTTTTCGTGTTTTAATTAACTGAAAAAGGAATGCTTAAGCGAAAGGGTGAAATTTTCGCGTTGAATTTTTTGCCATTTTTACAGACCATTTCAAAATGGCCGTGCATGACACCAAACTCCGTTGGCAAGGGACAGAAACTTGTGTATTCAAACGATTCGCCATTTTTTAAATGGGGTTGATTACCCACAACGCCGGGGCCGCGCACCTCTTCAATATTGCCATTTCCATCTGTGATGTTCCAGTAGCGATTTTTAAGTTGAACCGCATCTTCACCTTCATTGGTAATAGTGAGATGATAGGCAAAAAAGAAAATTGGCCTGGATGGGTCAGAACGCTCGGGAATATAGTTGGA